>JAIMAD010000103.1 GCA_023512145.1 Bacillus sp. (in: firmicutes)
CTTCCGGGATTATAATATCTATTTTATCTTGTTTAGCATCTATTGAGTCTAAGTTCAGCTTTTTTCTTACATCTTTTCCTTCTTCTCTCCCTGAAAAAACTCTAGAATTTACTCCTCTGTACTTTCCCAAATCAATCTTTTTCATTGCTTTCCTCCTTTAGAACTTTATCAAGATATTGTCTGTCAAGATAGAACTTCATAGAAATTACAGTTCCGGGAAAATAATTATTTAATAATTTAACATGTTTTTTATCTGGAAGTTTTTTTAAATCATTTTCATCATTAAATGCTATTATTTGTCTAACTTCACCGTTTTTATCCTGTTTTTGAATATTATATTCACCAGTGAATGTAATTTGTGCTTTTCCAGATATCAAACACATTTCCGAAACCTTTCCATGAATTGTTTTACCTATCTCCTCGAAGGCTTCAATTAACCTTACAGTTCCAGTACCCCTATCTGGTTCTTCATCGCTAATACAACGACTTACACCATCTTGAAGTGCATAAAGAGTCCATAGTATTTCTTTGTTCCATGTTGGACCAAAAAAACCTTTGCTCTCATGTAATAAGGTTAATTCTTGAAGTGATTTTTTCAATTGATGGCTTCTATTGTCCTTATTATCGGTCGTAATAGAATCAATATGCTTTTTTAGTCCCTCATAAATTGTTTGACCAAAATTAAAAATTACCAGGTTACATTCACCATATTCATCAATAGGGTCTATTATGAAATAATTACCTAATGTAAACCATTGGGAAAAATGCCCCGAGTGAATTTGACAATTATCAATAACTTCACCGACCATATGGCAAAGCAACGAATGTCCTTTATCCGATAGTTCATAGCCTTGAGTTTTTAAACATTTATTAAAGTAGTTAGAAATTTCTGTACTGGCATTTGCGGAATTAACACTTGGATGGATCTTAAGGGTTTGTGTATGTTTTCCACCTTTAATCAAATCCAGCTTCTCAATTCCCTCAATATTTTCTACAATTTTGTCAATTTCCTTATTTATATTCAAATGTTTAAGTATACCGCTTATTTGAAGAAATGTATTTAAATATGGATCTGCAGGTAATCCTCCGTGCAAATATACCTTTTTACCTTCGATTTTTTTTTGTTCTTCTAAATTTATAACAAAAACATCCATAATTGTTGATGCACCTAATCCAATAGCTTCACATTGACTATGATCAAAGTATACTTTATCAATAGTTTTATTCTTTGCAATTTGAAAAAGTTGGTTATATATTCCAATTGTTTCTTCTGGGTTCTTTATCAAAGAAAAGTTTCTAGGTATTGTTATAATTGCCTCATTTTTACTGATTTTCAAACGTACTTTTTTATTGGTCTTAAAATGTGTATTTTTAATAAAATCATAAAATGATTGTTCATTCCAGAAACGACTAATTTTTTTTACAATTTTAGACTTTAGGTGTCTTCTAACATTATCCTTACTTATTCTATGTATTTTATCTTGTTTCCTTTTTTTATATAAAAATTGGTTAAACTTTTTTATTCTATTTCTTTTTTTAGCATTCATGGATTAACCTCGTTGTTATTATCGTATTTCTTAAGAATAACACAATTCCCCTACAAAGAGAATTGATTAAATCTATCTTTATTTACATCCATCCACGTCTAGAAGATTTTTTTTTATTACCGGTCAATAACTTTTTAGCCATTACTTGCAATTCGTCAACCGGTTTGGACCTAATAACATCCGAAATGTCCTTGCTGATTACCTTTCGATTGCCAACTTTGTATCCTTTTTTATTCATCTCTTCAGCTACCTTTCTTACGCTTTCCATTTGAACATATAAAAAGACTGATTCTTGCTCAAAGTTACTAACTTGGTAACTTTCAATAAGCTGGATGTAATTCTCTAATTCTTTGATATTTTTTTTTGCTTCTTCAATTTTCATATTAATCACTTCATTTCTCTTTTATTAACTGCATTATAATACATAGACTGTTGCACTAGCCTAAATCTCAAACACGTTGGGATACAAGGTTTGAAACGAATTTTCACAATGACTGCACGATGCCTAAAATTATGTTGTAGTAATATCTAAAAAGATAAATGCTATATCCTAAATTTGTCCATAGCTTTATCTAATGAGTCTTGATTGATGCCTATATATCTTAACGTGACGGTTGGGCTTGAATGATTAAATAGCTCTTGGAGCATGGCCACATCTTTTGTTTGCTGATAAAAATGATATCCAAATGTCTTCCTTAATGTGTGTGTACCTATTTCTTGTAAATGGACATATTCTGCAGCGTCTCTTAGTATTCGGTATGCTACAGAACGATCAATTGCTTTATTCGTGCCTTGTCGGCTCTTAACGACATAATCACCTTCGTTTAGTTTATTTGCAAAAGGAATAATTTCTTTTTTTATATATCCTGGTATCTTCACTCGTTTCCTCTTTTTAGTCTTTGTTTCCCTTAAATCGATATGTGATTTAAGTAAATCCTCCCTTTTCAAGGCTAAAATGTCCGAAATCCTTAAACCAGTGGTGATGCCTAATATAAATAAAATGTAGTCACGTTCATTTTTGTTTTTTAAATATTGCTTTATCTTCTCAATTTTTTCTAAATCCCTTATTGGCTGAACATAGTTCATACACCTTGCACATCCTCATAGACTTCAATTTTCAGAGTAAAGGCAAGCTTGTAAAATGCTCGGCTTTTTAAACGATAGTATTTGCGCTCACTGAATCCAATTTCGTTGTAAACTTCGTAATCATATGCGTCATCTGGTTTCATGTAGCGCTTGATAATAACCGCGCGCTCCCAGTGGCCCAATCGATTGACGGCCAAACCTACTCTCTTTAAATATTCGTTTCTTTCACTTTCTAAATCGGTATTTCGTATGGCTACATCTTCAGTTGATGAATGGAATTTATTCGTATTGGACGGTGGAATGATGGAATATGTCTGCGTCATTTTTGGTAGGTTTTCGTTCGTCTGAGTGAGCAGCAGGATCCGATATTTTTCTAAGGCTGTCTCCACGGCTTTCTTCGTTAAATCACGATTAATGGACGGTAATTTAAAATCTAATTGATTCCCCATTTTCTCAGCCCCTCTACTATTATCTATAAAAAAAGAGAACACCGATTAACACAGCTACTAAGCTGCAATAATCAGTGTCCTCACGCTTTCGGTCTTGGACTATGAAACTGCCTTTTGCATTAACAATCTGAAAGTCTCTCTGCCTTTAGGAGTAATAAGCGTCTGTACATCTGCTTTTCCATGTCTTTCAAACTCCTTGAGTTTAAAAAATTCTGAAACATATTTCCCATACGGTTTCAGCTTATTCTTAGGGTCCCTATAAACAAAACCATTATCTAGTAGCCAATTAATGAAAGAGCGCTCACCAATTTCAAGTTCTTTTGCCGTATCTCTAAAATTAGTTAGCAAGTTACGATCCACCAGCCTATCAAAATAGTCAGCCTTAGGCTGCATAATGGCCATTTGTTCATTTTGCTTCCGAACCGTTTCCAAAGTTGCCCGGAACACAAGCTTAGTTTGATTATCCGCATGGCGAAGATAGGTCTGGATGAACATTTCTTCGTTTGCTACATATCCACCAGTTTTTCTTATTGTTGGAAGGACCTCACGTGTAATCCACTTTTTAAACATCTTTGCCTCTGGCTTACGACTCGTCAAAATTAATGAATACAGGCCAGATTCATTTACTAACCATGTTTCCCTGTTCTGTCCTGATAGGAATAATATTCCCATCAGCTTTTCATCATCATCCAATCTTTCTACTGCCTTACTGACTTGACTATGATCTAAGATGTCACAAATATCTTTTGCTACAAACCATGATGAATTATTTTGCTCAACAGTCCTTACTTTCCTTTTCTCATAGATGAAATCCATGTTAATCCCTCCTTCAAATAAAAAGAGGACACCAATTAACAGCATATGCTGGTTAATCAGTGTCCTCAGGCTTTCCGTCTCGGACTTAATTCAATTTAATACCATTATAGTACATTTTTGATTACTTTTGCTAGAAAACATTCACCCGTTTTTTGTTAATAACCATTTTTCATCTCTATTCCGCTATTTCTATTACATACTACTTATATAGTTTCCTTATTGCACCTCGAAATATTGAAAAACACTAACCACGAAGTGATTAGTGTTCTCCCGTTTTCGGTATCGAACGTTCTTTTATACTTATTATTGGAATGCTAAAATCTTTCTTTATAAGCATGCCTTTTTCTAAACCAAGTAACATCTCGACTTCTCTTCGATCCATTGGCAGTCCACTGTTACCCAGTTGTTCTAATAACTGTTCTTCGTCCAAAATCTTATTTGCTACTAAAACATCTATCGCTTTTTTTAGAACAGAAGGCTTGGGAACATTAATGGCGTTATCTAACGGTTCGTTTGTCCTCCAACCCCTTTTAGATATCCCTCTTAGAAGGTTTTGATATTGATTATAATTGATTGCCTTTAGATGATAAGCTCTAACAATCATTGCTTGTATTGAAACCTTCCACTTCTTCTTTAGCTCAACATAATAATCTAGGTTATTAACAAAGGAAAGGTTAAGATCCTCCAGGAATGAATCCTTTGGAAGTAGGAAAGCTGCAGCAAATTGATTTGCTTCTTGTTCGATTTGCCTAAATTCTTCACGGGAAATTTGTTCTAAATCTACATTCCATTCGTGGAGAATGATGTGACCTAATTCATGAGCTGCATCAAACTGCCTTCTTGCTGCAGTGTTTTTATCATTTCCCAGTACAACAAAATAATATTCCTGTCCATTAATCTCTTGTCGCTGACTAAATGCATCTATTTTATTGATATCAGTTGAAAAAGAAGTTACTATGAACCCGTTTTTTTCCAAAAAATTAACCATATTTGGTATTGGGCCACTTCCAATACTCCAATAATCTCTTGCTTTTGAAGCTAGTTCTTCAATATCAGTAAAAGAATCAATCACTGGAATATTCAATTTAGGGAATTCTAAATATCCGTTTAAAAAATGATAAATTTGAGCCAAAAATTTTGTTTTTTGAATTTGGGTCAAACGATCCTTTTTGTTTGTGGTCATCATGGCCCTAAAATAAGTGTTACCTACTTTGACATTTGCACTATCTTGTTCATAGAAATACTCTCTAGGAAATCCTAATGCAGCAATTAGTTTTAATAAGGTTTCTAATCCTGGAGGATTTTTCCCATTTTCAAATTGTGAAATTGCTTGCTTAGAAACATCGGCTAACTCAGCAAGTTCTGCAATACCTAGTCCTCTATATATTCTTGCTGATTTAAGTCTCTCTCCATTAAATGCTTTTACATTAATCATTCTCAAATACTCCTCTCTGAGAAGCAATGATCTTAACTCTCTTCTCCCCTAAAACGTTTCTTATCATTTATTTCCTGGCGTAAAGGAATATTTGGTGTTTCCTCATCCATTGGTAGTACTTCTTTTCGGATAGGAATATCGATTTCTTCAAATCCGTCTTCGTATTCTTCACCAAATGTAACGCTAGGAATAGTTGTAGTATCGTAATAAGCAGGGATCAGGTCTGACCATTCCTCTTCGTATGCGATTTCTAAGTTAGGGGTAAGGATTATAGCAGATGCTGATTCTAATATATTCTTATTATTTTCAAATGCAATTAGTACATACCTTTGAATTTGTTTACCAATAGCCTTAGTTAAATCATCCAGAACTTCATTAAGTGCCAAATTTCTTGCATTACTGTCCAGATCAAATAAATTCATTTGAAAGGTACGTTTAGATTCTTCTTGGGCTACTAACCCTTCATTAGGCAAAACCAAAGCTTCGAGATAGTGTATTTTTTCAGTTCTTATGTTGTCTCGAATTAGTTCTAATCGATTTCTTTTCATTAATGTATAAAGATATTGGTTTATTTCATCAAATATTAATACGAATTTCCAAGGTCCACGCTTTGCAAAGAAACAATTAAATCCATCTCCATTAAAGGCCTTTATCAGGTTTGTGTTAGTAAAATCCCACTTGAGCATATGAATAGAATTATATGTTGCTAAATCGAACTCTTGAATAAATTCAAGTATATTCTTTCCTATAGCATTAGCAACAGCCTCAATCATAGCTAGTTTCCTACTATCTTGCAAAGGAATTCTGAACTGATCATCCTGCATATTAAATCCCACCTTCCAAAAATATCATTAAAGTAATCATACAATATTTCAGGAAATGGTCAAGTAAAATAATTAAAACTTAGAATAAAATAAAGTAAAATGCCATTTCTTATATCATATTCTTACGACACTCCATTCTTTTTATGATTGAAATCATAATTACTTTTTTTGTTTTAAGTATTAATTAAATGCTTGATTTTATCGATACTCTTTCTGATATCTCTAATCTATCTCTGTAATCGTTAATTCTTTGCATTCCCTTTTCGCAGTAATCTTGCTGTAATTCAAAACCAGTCCAATTCCGTCCTGTTTTTTCACAAGTCATTGCAGTAGTAAATCCCCCCTGTAATATAATAGATATCAGTTGGAACATCTGTTCTTAAAAGAGAGGCTTACTTTGTTAGTCTCTTTTTCTATTTTAAAAATCTAAAAATCACTTTACATTAGTACCACTCAGTAACTTAAAAAGGTACATTTCATCTGTCATACTGTGGTTATTATTTAAAATAACTCGCAGTCTTCAAAACGAATTCTAGCTGTTTTTCCTTTTGCTGTTTCGATAATGGTCAAACCATGTTCAACAGCTTCACACATCTTAGCTTTGCCTTGATTTCCATCCAGGACAATTATTAGTACTTTGCCCGGTTCTAATTTTTGTTGGATGGACATATCGTTAATATCAATATCAATTTCCTGTGATCTACTTGCCAAATTGAACACCCCGTTATGTTATAATTTAGACAGTTGTTTATTTCGTGAATTGCCGGGCGTTGCTGCGTCTGGCATTTTTATATTGTAAAGTACGCGATTGTTAATATTCCCTGTGTTTTAATTATTTTAGCGATGTTTGGATAGTCGGTTTCCCACCTGCGCTTCCATTTGCATAATGCGTCTTGATTTTCTTTTATACAGAGGTTGTTCAGCTCGAACAGTGACATTATCCGCAATTTGTTTTTGTTCATCGACATACTCCTCCTTGATGACTTTACGTTGCCATTCCAATTGGTCCTTATCCATTTTTCCTCCTATTCTGTGGCCATCTCCAGTCCACCACTCTATGAGGTTTTTTCACCTCTATTATTTTTGGTTGATTTCTATATTTCTCTAACTCTTCTGGGGATAGTTGAGAGACTTTAATAGGTCCTGTCAATGAATTCCACTCCTTATCGATTAAAAATATGTCGTGCGATTTTTCACACGTTGAAGAGCAAAATAGTACTTCAACTGAGATTCTTTGAAACTTTCTCCCACAACCGCAGCATACATTTAACACTGATATACCCTCCTGTCGAACTCCAGCAGTGCCTGATACCGATAGTCCCAGCAATGCCTTGCTAAATACTGGAGTTGCCCAAGTGTTAGGTCCCTCATTCTTTTATATGCGGAATGAATCTGCATTTTTCGATGCGCATGTTTATGTATAAGCGCTCCAATTCTGCAAGTGGTAGTTCATAAAGTTGCCGACCATCCTCATGCTTGGAATAATTAAAAGCAATTAGGGCCCGAATAATATGGTCTTTCCTTTTTTCAACAGCTTCTCTAAGTTGGGCCATCCATCTCTCCTACTTTCGAAATTTTTTAAGCTTTTCCTCAAGCTCTTTCCTTTTGATATTCAATTCCTCTGATGATATTTGATTTTGCTCTTGCTGGACCTGTGGTGGCTCATCAAACCAGTCTGGTATAATTTCCTTCCTGATAGGTTTATAACCATTACGAGGTCTATCTCGTTGTTTTGCCTGATTTTCTTTAAAAGCTAAAATGGCTGCGTGAACCTGTTCGACCGTTTTATATTTTTTATCGGACCAGTCACGAAGGATTTTTTCAACATAACTCCAATTTTTAGCCCCTCGTTCAACTGCCATTTTCATAGCCTCTAAGACAAGAACTGGTGATAAGTCATCACACCATTGCCCGATTTTTTCAGCCATATAACCACCAATTGTTCCGAAACCATTTTCTTCAAAAAAACGAAATGGATTTATTTCGACTACAGCTTCTTCTTCTTTTTCTTCTAAAGTAATCTCTGAAGTAATCTCTGGTAATGGTGTGGTCAATTTGACCTCATGGATGGGACAATCTGACCTACTGGACTGGTCATTTTGACCACATGGACTGGTCAGTATCGAAAGGAGGTCATAATCAATCCGATACCACTTTGTTTTATCGATACCAAGCTGGTTGTAATTACCGGTAACAATTAACTCCATGTTTTCCAATTTTGTAATGGTCCTTCTTATCGTTTTGTCACTCCAGAAAGGAAACTGATCCTTCCAGTTGCTGTATGTGTTATAAATCCACTTATGTCCATCATGGGTATGGTTACTATCCATAAGCCAGTAATGGAGCTGCTGTAAGACGATACTTTCATTTAGTCCAATTTTTTCAGCGAGTGAAGGTAAAATAATTAGTGGTTTATCATTTAGTAAAAGGCTGCTCATAGTTTTACCTCCCTCCTTTCACAGATAGCAAAGTTGTTTTCGACACAGATACGTTCATAATTTGGATAACGCAATAAATAATTAAGAACAATAAAATCAAAATTTAGTGCTGACCAATTATCTTTTTCTTTTGTTATCCTCTCAGGGAGCAATACCTTAGTGCGGTTGTGTATATGCATGTTTTCCCACCTACGCCTCTATGAAAATATGAACCTGGTGCCTTTTGTTGTGAGGTAGAGTGTCCCGAACTTTCTCTGCCTTATCCCAGCACTCAGAAACACTTTCCGCGAAAATCAATGCTGTTTGAACGGTACAGAAACTATCATTCATTTTTATAGAAAAACTAACTGGGTAAACCATACGCGTCCACCTCACGCTTTCGCTTAACAAACAGGACTTTCTTTTCCTTTTTAAGCCTACATAATTTATTATGAACTGCACCGTAGGACCTATTTAGCCTTTTGGCTAAGTGATTAATAGTAAAAATGCTAGCATGATTAATTAAGTAGAACTCCTCTTCTATGGTCCAACGATATGAGCACATAGTGCCTATATTTTCTTCTGCAGATTTTTTAACGACTGGTTTGTCCAAGAGCATTGTTGAGCAAGTAGTAAGTTCTTTCCCAATTAAACAATATTGATTACAATAATCATGGCTTTTATATACACTTCGAAATTCACATCCACGGCAATGGTCATCAAGCAATTGAGTGATTTTTAGTCGGATGGTTTTCTTTTGCTTACGGTCCATGTCTTTCTCCCTTCTTAGTAATCGGTGCGCACCGGAATGGCCAAGAACATTTTAGGAGAGGGAATCCTGCTCCTGGCCATTACGGCAAGACCGATGCTTGCCGCATCGAGTAAACGATGCTAAACTTATGGTTATAGTTGATTATGAGTAGTGAGTTTTAACCGCTTCTATCGGTTATTAGCTCGCTACTTTTTCTTTTACAGGAGACAATTGACGATAGCTTTCGGCTTTTATTTGGATTTCCTGTTGAAGAAGAACATGCTTGTCCTCTCTTAACGCATTGCAAATTCCCCTAACCTCACTTGCTTTCATTAAACGGCTTGCTGATAATATAAAATTCATTGCAATCCTCCTCTAATTTTTGTGTATTGACTGTTTGGCCCAATATTCTTCAATTTCTACTTGTTCCCGTATCTGTTGTGACAAGGATGCGAATTTATGACTTTGCACGTATTCTGGAAGATAGCAAGCTTTGACGAGAACATTAATAGCTTCTCGATAAGCATTTGCTTCTTTATATGAAGGACAATCAGAAAGTTTTTTGTACTCCCCACTCTTCCATTCCTTTACTAACTCCTCATAAGATAAATCAAAATAAATTCTCAAATTATCAATGGCGTGATCCATCTGATACCCTCCTACCTTGATTAATTACCAAATCGAATTCTTATCGCTTCGTAGGCAATCTTACTATTGTGCTCATCCAAAGAATCAAAGTCTGAAAGTGTGAATTTATTACGTTCGTTGAAAAGGTGAAGTGCCAGATTAAGCATAATTTTTTCTGAATGAGACCAGGGCCCAGCAAGTTTCTTTAAAGCATGAATTTTGATTTTTTCACCTTCAAGATTGAAATACTTTGATGTGAATACGCCTTTTAATTTACTGTTATTTCGAAACAAATGAATAAGCGATGCCCAATAACGATCTTTTAATAAATGAACCGGTAATGCTGCCATTTTTACTTTCCTCCCTTGTCATTTTTATAACCTGCCTCAGTTATCAGTTCGAACATTCGCTTTTTATAAACCATTAAGCGCTCGTGACGGAATGTGTATTTTGCAGGAAGTATCTTGGCAGGATGATGAGACGTTCTTTCTTTGACTTTTCGAACATAATAAGCAATCCTATGGGTCACATCTTTTTTCACTTTTCCATCCTCCTCACTTTCAATGTCAATCTCCATTCCGCGAACAATTTTTTCATAGAAAACTTGTATTCCCTGCAAATCACTGCGACAAGATTAATCATGCTTGCAGCTGCATCCAAGGTTTCAAAGACTGCTTTCTTTACTTCTTCCCGTTCACGTTCATTTTGCGAATTTATTGGTTTGGACCAGCAAACCCTCGTAAGTTGTTTAGTGGCTTCATCTGTTTCACGTTGAACCAAGAAAGCCATACTTGCGGGATGATGGTCGATGTATTCCCCATTTAAAAACGGTATGGATACTTCCCCAGCTGCATCACCCCATGTTTTGAAGTAATACTCTTCATCATCAATTAGCTGTGCAATGGGCCGACGCATATCATCCGGGAACCGCCTTGAGCCTATCTCGTACTTTGCAATACTCTCACGCGACAAGGGCAAATCAATTGCTAGTTGTTCTTGGGTGAGACCTTGGCGCTTTCGAGCTCGTGCAAGCTCTTCGCCTATTTTAATCAACGTTTCTTCTCTCCTTTTTTGTACCTATCCATCAATAGGAATGTGCCTGTAATGAATGGTATTTTTTAATTAAATAGCTTCCTGGACAATCATCGTTTCTTGTTTTTCAATCCAGACATTGATCGTCTCTTGGTGAAATAGGATCCGTCTCCTAATCCTGAAGTGTGGAATTTGCTTTTGACGGACCATGGTGTAAATCGTGTCTTGATGGACTCCAAGATACATAGCAACTTCCTGAACAGTTAGCGTATTCCGTTTCATACAAACACCTCCTTACGCCAAATTTATTTTTAGCAACTTATGGTTGCTAATTAACTCAAAAAAAATTGTCCATTCTACATCTAAAACAGCAGATATCTCTTTTGCTACATCAACTGATGGTC
>JAIMAD010000104.1 GCA_023512145.1 Bacillus sp. (in: firmicutes)
TCATTTTTTGTGAACCCTTGACTTAAAAAGTACTCAACTGTCTTTTTTGCTTCTCTGTCATTTCTGACTATTTTTACTTGCTTCATTTTTGACTACCTCCTTGAATTTTTGAAATCATTATGGACCGTTTAACCCGGGTTCCATGTGGGACTGTCTCCGTCTTTCTTTTTGCTATATAACCATTATTAAAGAAATTGAAACTTGTTTTTTTTTACCAACTGACAAAACACGCTAAAGGTTTTTCGAGAAGGTAAATGGGTGGCTGCTAAGTGGAAATAAACGGATTTTCACTTCTGTTGTGGTGTAGTTTATCTGCCTTAGCGACTATTTTTTTAAAAAGGGAGGTTTAGGTTCCATTTCAACGGGTATACACTCTATAAGTTCGATAAGAGTAGGAGATGTATTCTATGCGTATTAATGTGAGGAAGAAATTATTAGTGGGTGGACTAGCTGTTTCATTAACATTTGGCGGATTAGCCGGTTGTGGAAATGTTGCGGATGATGATATAAAGAAGGAAGCTACTGACGCTGTGAAGGCAGCGGAAGAAAAACTAATTGAAACTAAAGAAAATGTTGAGAAAAAAATAGACGATAACGATCTCGATCAGAAAGCTACTGACGCTGTAAAGGCAGCTGAAGAGAAGTTAATCGAAGCAAAAGAAGAGGTTGAGAAAGGTTTGGAAGATAAAGGTATTGGTGATGGTGTCGATAACTAAAAAATGTTTGACTATGTTACAGATATGGTAAAAAAACATACAGAAGCAATAAGAAATTAAGAGGAGGTAATGATTATAATGAATAAGGATAATGTAAAAGGAAATGTAGATAAATTAAAAGGTGCGGCTAAAGAGCAATGGGGTAAATTAACAAATGATCAAGGATTAGAGTCACAAGGAAAATCGGATAAACTTAAAGGGAAAGTAAAGGTAGGTATTGGGGCTGTAAAGGATTCAATCAAAACAATCAGTAAGCAAGTTAAGAAATAGTAATTGTGATTGTTCATGGGAAAACGGTAATGGAAAACTATTATTTCATCATTTGAAGCTTTGTCTAACAAGTGAAAATAGGAACTCATCCTCAAATTCATCTATGTGTTTTGTAACTACACAAAAACGCCCAAATCAATGAAACAGCTCTCCTTTTTACCGGGGGTGCTGTTTTTTTACTCTTTCGGTCAATGGAAGTGTTTTCCTTTTACCCGGGGAGCTGTTTTTCTCTCTTTTCGGTCAATGGAACAGCTTTCCTTTTACCCGCGGAGTTGTTTTTCTCTCTTTTCGGTCAATGGAATGGCTCTCCTTTTACCCGGGGAGCTGTTTTTCTCTCTTTTCGGTCAATGGAACAGCTTTCCTTTTACCCGGGGAGCTGTTTTTCTTTCTTTTCGGTCAATGGAACAGCTTTCCTTTTACCCGCGGAGTTGTTTTTCTTTCTTTTCGGTCAATGGAACAGCTCTCCTTTTACCCGGGGAGCTGTTTTTCTTTCTTTTCGTGGCAATTTCTAACTTTCCTGCTTAAAATCCCCTGACAAATTGTTAACTTTGTCCTTTTGGGGTTAAATAGGGGGTTTTTTGGTGTCTGGGTTTGGGTTTGTCGGAGTTTTGTGCGAATTCCGAGTGGTTTTGTGCCGATTTACCCTAGTTTTGTGCCAATTCTAAATGGTTTTGTGCCATTTTCAAGGTGTTTTGTGTAATAAGTCATTTTTTACCAATTAGTCAATGCAACAGCCCTCTTTTCACCCAAGAATCTGTTCAATCCTCCCCCCTTTTTTTCCGAACAAAAAAAGAAGAGGCTCCCCAGCCCCTTCTCTCATATAAAACCCCTTTAGTTTGAAACAAGCCGGCCACTTTCCCCAAAGGGGCCGGCTCTTTTTTAAAAAAATTTCCCCTTTTATCTATCAACCAGCACTGAAGAAATCTGCCATGATATCAAGGTTGTTGTTCATAAAGTCGAAGGCGATGTTTGGCATAATACCTAGGAGCACGGAACCGGCGACGGCAATAATCAAGACAACAATAAGTCCGAATGGAATAGTGAACTTGCTATCGTCGCTTGCCGGGCGGAAAAACATTTGTGTCATCACACCAAAATAGTAGATGTATGAGACGACGGTGGTAGCAATCATAATTGACGCTAACAGATAATGTGGTTCACTGCCTGAAAAGGCGCCGAGAAAGATGTTTAATTTTCCAATAAAACCGGCTGTGCCCGGGAAACCTGCCAAGGAAACAAGTAAGATTCCCATTACTACAGAAAGTACCGGCGCGCGGTGGTACAACCCGGCAAAGTCAGCAATCTTCGTTGTGCCTGACTTTGCCGTGACGATCTGGATGACTGCAAAGGCACCAAGGTTCATCAGCAAGTAGGCGAGCAGGTAAAACCAAATTGAATAAAATAAATTTGCACTCAGGCTAGTTAACGCGACCAAGATATAGCCTGCATGGGCAATACTAGAATAAGCAAACATTCTTTTGATATTGCTTTGCCGGAGTGCGACCACGTTACCAATGATCATTGTCGCCCCAGCGATGAAGGCTAAGTAATCCTGCATATCTAACAAAATCGATAAATCAGGATTGCTAACCGAAGCGGCCGAACCGAAGACGGTGAACAAAATACGTATCACAATCACAAAACCCGCTGTTTTTGAGACGACACTGATAAAGGCGGTTACAGGTGTTGGTGCCCCTTGATAAACGTCAGGTGCCCACATATGGAACGGTGCGGCTGCCAGTTTAAACGACAAACCGACGACAATCATTAAAAATGCTAATGTGAGCAAGTAACTTTGTTGGCTATCTTGGACCGAAATTAGACTGCGCGCAATCTCAAAAAGATTGGTTGAGCCGGATATTCCATAAACATAGCTCATCCCAAACAAGGTAATCGCAGTTGAAATACTGCCATTGATGACGTATTTCATCGCGGACTCATTGGACTGTAAATCGTCCTTGCGAATCCCTGCTAAAATATAGGATGAAATTGATAACAATTCTAAACCGATGAAGAGCGTGATTAAATCGCCGCTCGAGGTCATTACCATCGCACCGAGTAAACCCGTTAAGAACAAGTAATAAAACTCGCCGCGGTATTCTTCCATGCCATCACCTGGTTCGTAGCTGATCGCTAAAAACAGCACCAGCCCTGCTCCAGCAAGAAGCAGCAACTTAAAGGCAAGCGCGAAGCTGTCTAAACGGAACGAATCCTCCAAAATCGAAGTCACTGGTCCGCCTAACAATCCGATTACAGTGATGATCGCTAAAAAGATGCCGGCAATCCCTAGCCAACCAAGGATCTTTCGATCAAGCTTGCTTGGCATAAATAGATCTAGTAGTGTCATCAGTACTGCCACACCAAGGATGATGAACTCCGGTGTCATCGCACTCCAGTTAAATGCCTGCAATGTTTGTAAATCCATCCTTCATCACCCTCCTATCCCTAGCATGATTGTTTCTAGTGTTGTTTGTAGCGGCGCGCTTAGGACATTTGGGTAGACACCAATTAAGACAATTAACAGCATCAAGACCACAACAGGCACAAATTCGCTGCCGTTTAAATCACGGACGCCGATAAATTCACGATGCGCCTTGCCATACGTTATGTTTAAGACTGCGCGAAGTAAGTAAGCTGCCGTCATGATAATTCCGATGGTACCAACCAAGGCAACCCACGGTAATTCTCGGAATAATCCGAGGAACGCCAAGAATTCACTAACAAAACCGGACATACCTGGTAGTCCGAGCGAGGCCAAGGCACCAGCAAGTAAGAATCCTGAAGCAATTGGCATGCCCTTCGCCATTCCGCCTAGATTTCCGATTAACGATGTATCGGTCCGGTCGTACAAGACCGCCACAAGGAAGAACAACAGCGCCGATATCAACCCATGTGAAATCACTTGAAAAATCGCCCCTTGCACCCCTGCTTCGTTCATGGCTGCAAGTCCGATTAACACGATACCCATATGTGAAACCGATGAATACGCCAAAACCATTTTAAAATCAGTTTGAATGAACGCTAGATACGCCCCGTAGAGGAGATTAATCACGCCAAGAATAGCTATTAGCGTCGCAAGCGTCGCAAACTGCTCGGGAAACAAACCGAGCCCGAAGCGAATTAATCCGTACGCACCAATTTTCAAAAGAATGCCTGAGTGAATCATGACAACAGATGGCGGTGCTTCAACGTGAACCTTCAGCATCCAACTGTGCAATGGAAAGATTGGTAATTTTACACCAAAGGCAATCAATAGTGCGATCAAGAGACCAAGCTTCAGGTCATCCGACAGCGGCGCACTAGGGAGGGCCAGCATTTGTGTCAGGATATCAATATTTGTCGTACCTGTTTTTGCGAACAAAATCATAATAACGATTAGAAGAACGGCAGAGCCTAACCCGTTAAAGATTAAGAAACTGTATGCCGCCTTTTCTTTTTCAAAATAGCCCCATTTTCCAATCAAGAAGAAGGTCGGAATCAGTGTTAGTTCAAAAAAGATAAAGAAGAGAATTAAGTTTTCAGCCGAAAACACGCCGAGCATGCCTGTTTCTAATAGCAGAAACAGCATGAAATAACCTTTCCATTCTTTTCTAATATACTTTGTGGCAGCAAGCGCCGACAAGGTCGCGACAATTGCGGTTAAGACCACTAGCAGCATCTGGAACCCGCTCAAGCCAAGCTCATAGTATACTGAGAAAACCGGTTCTACGGCGCTGTTCATACCGCGGAATTGAATCCATGGAACCGAAATAGCAAAGTCCCCCAGGTCCTTGCCCCATTGAAAATGGAGATAGGTGCCAAGTGCCACCAATAATGCCGGTAAGGTCGCTAACACGCCGACTACTTTAATCCACTTTTCCGCACCCTTCGGCAGAAACGCTAACACTACAATACCAAGTAATGGAGAGAATACTAGCAAGGAAAGTACAAATGTTAAATTCATTTTAAGTACCCCCCTGTTAGCGCATAAATGACGACTAAGAATGCTAGACCAAGAAAGGCCACCGCGCCATAGGTTTGAATCTGTCCGTTTTGCATTCTTGAACCTGTCACTCCAAGTCCTTGTATTATCCCGGCCACACTCTTGACGAGTCCTTCGACAATGTAGACATCAATGAACTGTAAAAAGTGGCTGAACCCTTTGGTAAAGGCGATGATGGTCATTTGGTAAAACTCATCGACGTAGTATTTGTTTGTCAAAATGGTATGCAAGGTGTCACCACTTCCACTCAGCCAGTTGCGGGCAATTGAGCGTTTGTAGTAGATCTGGTAGGCTAGGAAGATTCCCGCTAAGGAAACCAACGTTGCCGCAATCATAATCCAGAACGGGCCTTCCACATGGGCAGACCTGAGGGCTGGGTTTCCGTCGACAAGCCAGTCACCGAGGAATGTCCCGAACCATGGTGTATTCACATACCCAGCAACAACGGCTAAGACGCCGAGCACAATCATCGGGTAGGTCATATTTGTTGGTGATTCATGAACATTTTCCATTTCGCTCCGTGGTTTTCCGGTGAAGACCATGAAAAACAGACGGAACATATAAAAGGCTGTCGTGAACGCAGCAATAAGTGCAAGTAAGAAGAGAATTGGATGTCCGCCTGTCCATGCCGCTACTAAAATTTCATCTTTACTGAAGAAGCCAGCAAATAGTGGCACACCGCTAATCGACAATGTTCCGATTAGGAAAAGTGGACCAGTAAACTTCAACTTTTTCCAAAGTCCGCCCATTTCCTCGATGTTCTGCTTATGGACGGCGTGAATCACGCTACCGGCAGCAAGGAACAACAAAGCTTTAAAAAAGGCGTGTGTCATTAAGTGGAATACACCTGAAACATAACCAGCAGACCCTAAGGCGAGCATCATGTAGCCGAGCTGGCTGATGGTTGAATAGGCGAGAACTCTTTTTATATCTGTTTGAACTAAACCAATGCTGGCTGCAAAAATCGCTGTAAACGCACCGATGACGGCAATCGTGAGCAAGGCAGTTGGGCTTGCCAAGAACAATGGAAAGAGCGATGCAACAAGATATACCCCAGCCGCAACCATCGTTGCAGCGTGGATTAAAGCCGAAACAGGTGTCGGACCTTCCATCGCATCCGGAAGCCAGGTGTGGAGCGGAAACTGACCTGATTTTCCCATTGCCCCGATGAAAATTAAAATCGCAGTTAACGTGATCATACTTGATGAGATCGAACCATTGTCGACTGCTGCAAAAATAGCACTATATTCAAAGCTTTTGGTTTCCCAAAAGAGAAGGATCATCCCGATAAACAGGCCAACATCCCCGATTCGGGTCATGATGAACGCTTTTTTCGCAGCCGCCTTTGCTTCGTCTTTGTAAAAGTAAAAACCGATTAATAAGAAGGAACCGACTCCAACAAGCTCCCAGAAAAAATAAGTTTGCAAAAGATTAGGTGAGATAACCAGTCCGAGCATTGCAAACGTAAATAATCCTAAATAAGCATAGAATACTGGGTAGCGTTCGTCACCGATCATGTACCCTTTTGAGTAGATATGTACCAAAAAACTTACCAGCGAAACAATAAATAGCATTAATGCATTTAATTGATTCACTTCAAAGCCCGCTGTTAGCTGAATATCTCCTATCGTGAGCCAGTCGAATTTTTTTATATAGGTTGGCTCGAAAAAGCGCTGGAATAACACCAAGATTGAATAGACAAGCGAGGCCAGTGTGAGCAGAATCCCCACATTTGCACTCGCCCCCTTCAGTCGCTTACCGAATAGAAGAAGGATCAAAAACGATAATAGCGGGAAAAGCGGTATGAGCCATGCACTTTCCATCATTATCACTATCCCCTGGTGAACTCGCACAACCCGAATTGTCTTTCGGGTTGTGATTCATTTCACCTGAATTTTGTCGAAGTCAATCTAGTTTTTCATACTGTTCATTTCGTCGATGTTGACGGTTTTGCGGGTGCGGTAAAGCGCAATCAAGATGGCTAAACCGACCGCTGCTTCGGCTGCTGCGACACAAATGACGAACAGGGCAAAGATTTGACCTGTTATCGACGGAGTCACGCCGTATTTACTAAAGGTTACCAGGTTAATATTGACGGCGTTAAGCATTAATTCGATTGAAATAAGCACAATGACCGTGTTTCTTTTCGTCAATGAACCGTACAATCCGATGCAAAAAAGTATCAGGGCAAGTGCCAGAAAGGCTGAAGCGGGAACGGAACTCATTTGTTATCCGCCTCCTTCTTATCATTTTTCGCCAATACAATTGAGCCGACAAGGGCTACCAATAATAGTACAGAAGTTAACTCAAACGGAATGATGTATTTCGTGTAAAGGGCTTTCCCGATTTGCATTGTGTTGTTTTCATGCAACGTGGTCGGCACCTGTTCGATATTGAAATTATAGATACCAATATAAAAAGCAAAAGCAAAGCCGAGAATCCCGAAAAACAAAATGAGCTTTCTCCATTTACCAATTTGTGGATCCTCTGCGTCGTCATGCTTCGTTAACATGATGCCAAAGAGCATGATAATCGTAATTGCACCAGAATAAATTAACACTTGGACAGCCGCAACAAATTCTGCGGACAGGAGCACATAAATTCCGGCGATGGCGATAAATGTAAAGATGAGCGATACGACCATATGAACAACATTGCTCAGGTTCAATAAAAGCACGCCGCCGATTATCGCAACAAGTGCGAGTCCCATAAAGGCGAGGAATTCGCCTGAAAATATCATGGTTTATTCACCTGCCGTATGTTTTCATCGTTTTCATCCAACCATTCTAGGTTTTTAAATAACATGTCACGGCTAAATGCAGCGAGTTCAAAGTTATTTGTCATGACGATAGCTTCGGTCGGACAAACCTCTGTACAGAGATCACAAAGGATACATATCTCAAAGTTGATGTCATAGGTATCGATAATTTTACCCTTTTTCGTTGGATCTGGGTGCTTTTTACCCGTTAATTGAATACAGTCGGTTGGACAAATCACCACACACTGATTGCAAACAATACACTTTTCCGGATAGAACTTTTGAATGCCGCGGAAGCGGTCTGGTAACAGAAGCGGTTTATCTGGATACTCATAAGTGACTTTTTCGCGCGTTAAATTTTTCAGGGTATATTTCAAACCTTTTGCTAAACCTAATCCAAGCACGTTTTTCACCCCTTTTACGGTTTAAAGATGGTTTTTGGTGTCAGGCACCTAGTTTTATCAAGCTCACTCACCCTACAGCTAGTTTACTTTGTTCTTAGTGTAAAAATCGGGTTTAGGATTTTTACCTTCCTACGATAAGTCAAACACGAATGCACAAACGTTTTCCAGTCGAAGCGTTCCAGTCCATATGCTGCAAAACGGGTGATTCCGCTTTTCTTAGAAAAATAATGATTTAATTAAGGCGGTTAAGAATATGTTTGCTAATGCGACGGGCAGGAGTACTTTCCAGCCAAATTCCATCAGTTTGTCAGCACGAAAACGTGGGAATGTGCTACGCAACCAGATGTACACAAAAACAATGACACTAAATTTAAGTGAAAACCAGACCGCTCCCGGAATAAAGTCAAGGAAGCTAATTGGTGCAAGCCATCCGCCCAAGAAAACGACTGTAATCAGTGCGGACATTGCGAATAAATACACATATTCTGCGAGCATAAAGAATGCCCAGCGAAATCCTGTATATTCAACATGGTAACCGGCGACTAGTTCGTTATCTGACTCAGCCAGGTCAAACGGTGTTCGGTTTAATTCGGCAATCGATGCAATGAAAAAGACGATAAAGCCGATTGGCTGCAAGAGAATAAACCAGCCATGCTCCTGTTGCGCAACAATATCATTTAAATTTAAGCTTCCAGTTAAAAGAATGACGCCTAGGACGGACATGACCAGAGGAATTTCGTATGAGATCATCTGGGCTGCCGCACGCATGCCTCCTAGAAGGGCGTACTTGTTGTTCGATGCCCAGCCCCCAAGTAACATTCCAAAGGTTGTTAATCCAGACACGGCGATATAATAAAGTAAACCGATACCGATATCAGCAAACTGAAATTTATCCGTGAAGGGAATCGTTGCCAGCACCATAAAGGCGGGTGTAAAGGCAATGACTGGTGCGATGATAAATAATGGTCGATCTGCTGCTTTAGGAATAATATCCTCTTTTAATAACAGCTTGAGGACATCAGCAACGGTTTGTAGAAGACCCCATTTACCGCCCACCTGGTTTGGACCATGACGTAGCTGAATGTACCCCATAACCTTCCGCTCCGCTAAAATCCCATAAGTGACGAAGCCTAATACGACTAAAAGTAAAACGACTCCGAGTAAAAAGAAAATCCCAAAGTTAGCCCAACTAGGACTTGACTGCAGTAAATCCCCGATCATTAGCCGTCTACCTCCCCAAGGACAATATCAATGGCCCCTAAGATTGCAACCATGTTGGCAATATTTTCACCCTTTAGTAATTTGGGGAGAATTTGCAGATTATAGAAGGATGGTCTTCTAAACTTTAAACGATACGGCTCTTTTTTTCCATCGCTCGCTATATAACAACCAATTTCTCCACGTGGTGATTCAATTCTGACAAACCCTTCCCCTTTAGGCACCTTGATAATTTTCGGCACTTTGGCCAGAATTTGACCTTCGGCGGGAAATTGCTGTACTGCTTGTTCAAGGATTTTCAACGATTCTTCAATCTCTTCAAGCCGGAGATGGTAACGTGCTAAGCAATCGCCATCTTCTGAGGTCGGAACATCAAAGTCAAAACGGTTGTAAATGGAATATGGTTCTTCTTTACGAAGATCCCATTTCACACCGGTACTACGAAGATTTACGCCACTAAGTGAAAATTGGATGGCTTCTTCCTTCGTATACCGACCGATGCCTTTTACCCGGTTTATAAAAATTTCATTTCCGCTAACAAGCTCATGATAACCCTTAAGTTGTTCACGCATATATGGGACAAACGCTCTTACTTTTTCAATCCAGCCTTCAGGCGCATCCCACTTTACACCACCAACACGCATATAGTTAAAGGTCAATCGTGCACCCGACAATTCATTAAGCATATTGATAATCATTTCACGGTCGCGGAAAGCATAGATGAATGGGCTTGTAGCTCCAAGGTCAAGAATGTATGTGCCCCATGCGACAAGATGACTCGAAACACGGTTCAATTCCATAGCTATCACGCGCAGAAAATCAGCACGTTCGGGTACTTCGATACCCGCCATCGTTTCGACGGCATGACAAAGGACATAGTTGTTGGTCATTGATGACAAATAGTCGAGCCGGTCTGTATATGGAATGATCTGTGTATATTGCAGGTTTTCTGCTAATTTTTCTGTCCCCCGGTGTAAATAACCGATAACAGGCTTTGCTTCGACAATGATCTCCCCATCAATCTTGATCACTAACCGGAAAACTCCGTGTGTACTTGGATGCTGAGGACCGACGTTTAGTATCATTTCTTCTGTTCTAATCATTGGTTACACCTCCACATCGTACGGTTGATAATCTTTTCGTAGTGGATGGCCAACCCAATCTTCGCCGAGCATGATTCGACGTAAATCTGGATGTCCGGTAAACATAATACCTAATAAATCATACGCTTCACATTCAGCCCATTCTGCGCCTGCCCATAGCGGCTGCAGAGATTCGATTGTTGGTTCATCGCGGTTAATCTTCACTTTTAAGGCGACAGATTGACGGTTTTTATATGAGTATAAGTGCACATAAACTTCCATATGTGTTTCGAAGTCTGATCCATGAATTTCTGATAAATAATCAAATCTTAAAAGCTCATTATATTTTAAAAATTGAGCCACTTTAAAATATGTATCAAGCTTCGCCACAAGTGTTGGAACATCTTTGGAAAGTTTATTAATATAAAAGTCTTCTAAAACATCAGGACTTAAATTTTCATTAATTACTTTTACATACTTATCTAAGTACGGTTGGTTTGCCGATGGCTTCGTTTCGGCAGTAGGAGTCGCTGTATCGTTTGCGTTTCCTCCAGCTTTCGCCTTGGCTGCTGCTGCTGCTTTTGCTTTTGCGATCGCAATTGCTTTCGTTTTGGCATCGTCACTTGCAGGTGCTGCATCGCTAGTGACACCAGCACTGCTTGCTTTAATTTTTGCAGCTGCTGCCGCTTTTGCTTTTGCAACGGCCGCTGCCTTTTTCTTCGCTAGATCGTCTGCGTCTGGCTCACTAGCTACCGATTCTCCTGCTAGTTCCATCGCTTTTCGTTTTGCTGCTGCTGCCGCTTTTGCTTTTGCAACGGCCGCTGCCTTTTTCTTCGCTAGATCGTCTGCGTCTGGCTCGCTAGCTACCGATTCTCCTGCTAGTTCCATCGCTTTTCGTTTTGCTGCTGCTGCCGCTTTTGCTTTTGCAACGGCCGC
>JAIMAD010000105.1 GCA_023512145.1 Bacillus sp. (in: firmicutes)
CTTCACTACGGTCTATTTTTGCAACGACCACCGCTGTCTCCTTTTTCTTCTTAAAACGGCTTAGAAATTTTACCACTAGGAAAATGGAAATAGCAATAATTAAGAAATCGATAATCGTTTGAATAAATAGACCATATTTCACATCTCCATAGGCAAAGTCACTATAACTTCCCTTTCCGATTATTAATCCTACCAATGGCATAATAATGTCTGCAACGAGGGAAGTAACGATTTTTCCGAACGCTCCACCAATTATGACAGCGATAGCTAAATCCAATACGTTACCTTTCAGGGCAAATTCTTTAAATTCCTTCAACATAATTAACTTCCTCCAACTCCTTTATTTATATCTTATTTGTACATTTTATCCTTCAAATAAGTAATATCAAAATTTTAATGCTTTTTTCGAAAAATGGTGATTAATAGAAATTAATATGTTTAAAAAGATTGCATTAGAAAAGGACGGAATAATATAACGATTATCTGTTTTATTTCATAGCATTTTTTATTGGGAAACAGATGTTTAACTATTTAAGAGTCAATAAATATTTAATGCTAGAAATTATTAAAAATACACCAATATGAATGTGAGAAAATGACGTGAGCCATTCTCACGTCATTTCAACTTTAATTTATTGTTTTTATTCGAAATTTTGTTAAAACGCCCAGTTCCCACTTCTAAATACTGGTTCTGATTTTCCGTCGGAAGAGATTCCGTCGATGTCCATTTCTGCTGAACCAATCATGAAATCGACATGGGTGAGACTTGCATTAAGCCCATTTTTTAACAATTCGTCGGCTGACATTTTCTTACCACCCTCGATACAGAAAGCATAGGCACTTCCAATCGCTAAATGGTTCGAAGCATTTTCATCAAACAAGGTGTTAAAGAAAAGAATATTTGATTGTGAAATGGGTGAATTAACAGGAACTAACGCCACTTCCCCAAGATAATGTGAGCCTTCATCCGTATCGACAAGACGCTTAAGAATCTCTTCGCCTTCTTCCGCCTTCACACTAACAATTTTTCCGTTTTTAAAAGTAACTGAAAAGCGGTCGATGATATTTCCACTGTAGCTTAATGGTTTTGTGCTAGCAACGGTACCGTTGACACCTGTTCTAAATGGAACAGTGAACACTTCTTCTGTTGGCATGTTCGCCATAAACGGAAAGCCTTTTTCATTCACACTGCCGGCGCCGACCCAGAGATGGTTGTACGGTAGCTCAATCGTTAAGTCTGTACCTGGTGCTGTATAATGAAGCAACTGGTATCGTTTATTATTTAAATAGTCAACCTTTTTGTGAAGGGTTTCATCGTGTTTTTTCCAGGCTTCCACGGGATTTTCGACATCCACACGTGTCGCTTTAAAAATTGCATCCCAAAGTTTAGTTACTTGATTTTCACTTGGCACATCTGGAAAAACTTTTGCAGCCCATGCTGGTGATGCAGCAGCAATGACAGTCCAGCTCACCTTATCAGATTGTGCGGCTTTCCGATAATTCGCTAGTGCTTGGCCAGCCGCTTTATTAAAGTTTGAAATACGTGTAGGATCAACACCTTTTAGCAAATCAGGGCTAGTGGAAATAACAGACATAAAGGCTGCCCCAGTATCTACAAGTGCTTCCATTTCCTTCGCACGCCAAATAGGATATTCAAGAAAGGCTTCAGCCGGTGCCAAATCATACTTTGTGCGATTGACAGTATCATCGGTCCAGTTAACAATGACATTCTTTGCTCCCGTTGCATAAGCCTTTTTGACAATCAGCCGAACAAAATCCGCTGCATCTAACGTTGCGTTCACGACTAATGTTTGTCCTTGCTGAACATTCACACCTACCTTGACAGCCAGCTCAGCGTATTTCTCTAAGTTTTTTTGAAATTCACTCATATGTAAGTCTCCTTTTTCAGAATCTTCCTATATATTGTAGCCTTTTTTATTCGAAAAAGAAAATGAAAGGAAGTTATCTTTGTTGAAGGCATAAAAAAACAGTAAAGATTTTTCATCTCTACTGCATCTTGCTTCCATATACTTTTATATTAAAATAAACACCAGTTGAAAATACAACTACGAATGTTATGATACCTGCCAGTGAAGTTGGAGCCATGAATTGTGACAATTCCATAATTTCCACTCCTTCATAATAGAAAACCTTTACACGTTAATTATACTATTAAAAGAGGTAAATGTGAATACTTAATGACAAATTTTCGACAAATTTGTGAATTTTTTTAATGAGAAAAGGAATAAATTTATTAGCTCTAAATTTCTTAGCAGTAGCAAATTATCAAATAAATTGAATGGGTTGGTAATTGAGGTTTTATCACCCTCAACCGCAAGAAATGACCGATTGGTGAAGTTTTAGCTTTGAAAAGGCTCGTGTAAAATAATACTGGATAGTCGAACCCTCATATCTATCGCTAAAAGTTCATTTAGTAGCAGGAGACTAGTTTAAACAAAGTGGAGTATTTATTGATATAGGCCCAAATCTATTTGAAGATATCATAATTGCATTAAAAAATACATTTAAGCAGGAATTAAAATAAAAAAGCACATTTGCTGTGCTTTTTTACTTTTAACCAGCTATTTTTTGTTTATCAAACGTATAAAACATAACCCAATAGATGCCAGCGCTAACAAGGGCAAGTATTGCTAAAACGAAAAACGTCCAATTATAACCAATCCAAACAGTCAATGGGATGGAAAGGGGAGCAATTGTGCGGCTTAGCGTAAATCTCAAGCTTGCGGCAGCAAAGTATTGTCCCCGCATATCTTCGGGGGCGATCCGTGAGACGAAGCTTTGCTGTAGCCCAGCACCCATTAATTCCGCAAAGGTGAAAATAGCCATCGCAAAGATTAAACCCCAAATCCAAGAAGTTTGGCTTATAAGAACTATTGAAATGGCGTACACGACCGAGGAGAGAACAAACACGTTTCTTTCGGAAAATTCCCCCATCCATTTCGTTACAAAAACAGTCAACAAGGCAACAAGGAATCCATTCTCAGCGAGTACCATTCCAAAAGCCTGTTCACCTTTGATGGCTACCGACCAATCACCAATTGAAAATAGAGTTTGATTTTTCACTACATCTTTGATATAAACAGGAATTAATAAGTCCAATTGCATAAACGTTTGCCCAGCTAAAACACCGGCTATAATAAATAACAGGAATGTTTTATCTTTAATAATAAGCGAATAATCCTTCAATTGATTTGTTAAAAAGTAATACCACTTCCCATCGGTTGAATACGCCTTTTTGGTAGTGACCGTTTCCCGTGTCCATTTGGCTAATATCAGTCCTACTAAAATGCACATCACTCCGGCAATAAGCAACAATTGAAAGCGATAGTTTGCATAAAAAATGGCACCTAGGATAGGGCCTATGACAACCGCAATGTTGATGGAAGTATAAAAAATAGCAAACACGCTGCTTCGGTCCTTTTCGGCGACAACATCTGCAACCATTGCTTGGCTCGCAGGCCAGTAAAAGGCACCGAACACACCAGCAATTGCAAAGGAAATAAATCCCATCCACGGAGACTGGAGCCAGGGTGAACTTGCGATGGCAAAAGCTAAGAATGAGAGTCCTTGACCGATTGCGGAAAGAACCATCATTCGCTTCCTGCCGAAACGGTCGGCACAATATCCACCCATCAGGTTAGCAAACACCGAGAAAAGTTGCGAAAAAACTAACAATAAGCCTGCTTTACTTTTACCAAACTCCTCTGCAAAATAAATTGTTAAGAACGGAAAGAACATCCAAAAGGTAATGTTCATCATCGCTTCACTAAACAAGCGAATTTTTAAATTCGGATCCCAATCCCTAATCCTCATACTGTATCCTCGTTTCTATTTAATTACCATATCATCTTACTATGATACTAGAAAAGCTTACAACAAAAAAGGTAAGCACAGCATATGTGCCTACCTTTTCTATGTCTATTTCACAAATGTTTTAAGTGTTGTCTAGTAGGAGATAAAGGAGCCGCAGCTAGATTTGATGCGGTCCAGTCAATTAGTCGTAAAATGCAAAATTTCGTTATCTGCTTAGTCCTGTTTATTTAATGCTTGCTTCAGTAAATCGCCAAGGCTTGTTCCAAAATCCTCTTTTTGCTTGTATTGGGCAACGAGCTTTTGTGCTTCCTTTTTATTGACTGTGCTTTTTCTGTCCTCAGCTTTTTCAACGACGTTACAACGACGGCATTGGAAGTACACACCAGCTTTGCCATCATGAAGTTCCATTTTTTTATGGCATTGCGGACAGCGGCGATTGGATAGTTTTGGATCTTTTCGTTTGTGGTACTTACATTCTGGACTTGAGCAAACGAGAATTTTTCCGTCCTTCGTGTTTCTTTCCTTCAAGAATGAATCACAATCGGGACATTTCGAGCCGGTTAGATTATGGGCGCGATATGACTTGTCACTTATTTTAATTTCGGAAACAAACTGCTCGGTTTGACGACGGATTTTTTGCGAAAAGGCTTTTGGATCGGCCTTTCCTTTCGAAATCTGTTCTAACTCATGCTCCCATTTTGCAGTTAATTCCGGTGATTTTAGCTCGTCATTGACAAGGTCAATTAACTGTTTCCCTTTTTTAGTAGGGCTTAAACGGCTGTTTTCTCGTTCAACGACTTCCGTTTCTACAAGTCTCTCAATAATCTCTGCCCGTGTTGCCGGTGTCCCGAGGCCAAACTTCTCCATTTGTCCAAGGATATCTGCTTCGGAATAACGGTGTGGTGCCTCTGTCCACTTTTGATTGACTGTGCTATTTTTTATCGTAAAGGACTGACCTTGTGCTAATTTTTGAAGACCTGTCGTTACCTGCTCAGTTTCTTCTTTTCCTAACACCTTTTTAAAGCCTAAATCAATTACATTTGTTTCTTTTGCCGTAAAGTTTTCGCCATCTACCTTGAAAATAGCCTGAATGGTTTCGTATTCATAAGCTGGTAAAAATAAGGCGAGGAACCGTCTGGCAATCAAGTCATAAAGCTTTCTTTCATCAGCATCAAGCACACTAAGTTTAAGCAATTGTTCCGTCGGGATGATTGCATGGTGATCCGTTACCTTTTCATTATTAAAAACGCGGTTTGCGAGCACTTTCCCTCTGTTGCCGAGAAGAGGACGAATCTCATCCATATACCCAGGTGACATACCTTGAAGGCGATCTGCCATTGTACTAATCATATCACTTGTTAAATAGCGTGAATCCGTTCTTGGATATGTGACTAATTTGTATTGCTCATAAAGTCGTTGCAGCACAGTGGATGTCTTTTTTGCTGAAAAGCCAAACCGCTTATTGGCATCACGTTGTAGCTCGGTTAAATCGTATGGTAAGGGTTGCGGCTCAGACTTTTTCTTCCGGTCAATTTTTTCAAGGACCGCTTTCTTCGCAGTAATTTTCTTTTGGATGTTTTCGGCTACTATTTTATCAAAGATTCGCTTTTCATTGTTACGTTCCCACTCTGTTACAAGGGGGCCGATTTCCGCACGAATTGTCCAATATTCCTTTGGAACAAATGTTTGAATCTGCTGCTCGCGCTCGAGAACAATCGCTAGAGTTGGAGTCTGAACCCGTCCAGCAGAAAGGGGGTCCTTGTATTTAGTGGTTAATGCCCTTGTTACATTAAGCCCGATTAACCAATCAGCCTCTGCACGACAAACCGCAGAATGATAGAGGTCCTCAAACTGCTTTCCAGGTTTTAATTGTTTGAAACCATCCTTAATCGCCTTATCAGTTTGTGAAGAAATCCATAATCGTTTTAATGGCTTCTTCCAATGCAGTTTTTCAAGAATCCAACGGGCGACAAGTTCACCTTCACGACCAGCATCGGTCGCGATGATGCATTCATTAATGTCTTTACGTTTTGCTAATCCTTCTATGGCGTGGAATTGCTGGCTTGTTTGTTTCATTACCTTCAAGCCCATTTTTTCTGGAATGATGGGTAAATCCTCTAAATTCCATGTTTTATATTTCGTGTCATAATGTTCAGGCATTTTTAATTCAATCAAGTGCCCGAGTGCCCATGTAACAATATATTGGCTGCCTTCCATATAGTTTTTATGTTTTTGGGTGCAACCAAGGACTCGTGCGAGTTCCCGGGCAACACTTGGCTTTTCTGCAAGTACGAGAGATTTCATATGTGCTCCTTTCAGGTAACGTCCTTTTTGATCTTTAACCAGTATAACGGAAATTAAGTTTATTTTGTAATTTGTTGAATGGATCTGGGAGTTTGTAGAATGTGGAATTGGATTGGTAGAATGAGCTATTAAACGTATAAAATCCTTACCCATTTGTAGAATAAGTACATGAATCAGTAGAAAGCTATAACATTTTCAAAATAACTAACCCCTTTCATTCATTATCTCACTAAAGTATTATCGTGTTAAAATTCAGAAAATTCAATTGACTATTAGCTTTTCTTCACATACAATAATTATTATAACAATAGTTTATAGACTAGAATGGGATGGTACTGATGAGACATTCAGGTGACAAGTCAATATTCGGTAATTTTATTAAAAAGGCTGGACTTCCAAATCAAATCTGATTAGGAATCCAGCCTTTTTCTTTATTATGATAAATTGGTAGAGGTGAGAAATGTGGTCGTGTTAACAGGGCAAAGCCTTATATTAGAAGACATGAAAGATGTATTATATCGTGGGCATAAAATCCATGCTTCAGAACAGAGCATGAAAGCTGTTAAAAAGAGCCGGGAGGCAGTAGAAAGAATTGTTTCAGAAGCAAAAGTAGTTTATGGGATTACGACTGGATTCGGAAAATTCAGTGATGTCCTAATTGACATCAATCGTGTTCAAGACCTGCAGCTTAATTTAATTCGCTCCCATGCGTGTGGATTGGGCGACCCTTTTCCTGAGATTGTTGCAAAAGCGATGGTTCTCCTCCGAGCGAACGCACTTTTAAAAGGATTTTCCGGGGTGAGACCCATCGTCATTGAGAAATTATTAGAGTTAGTGAATAAAGAAATTATTCCGGTCATTCCACAACAAGGGTCCCTTGGTGCCAGTGGTGATTTGGCGCCACTTTCACATCTTGCCTTAGTATTAATTGGGGAAGGTGAGGTTTTTTACAAAGGAAGTCGTATGGATTCCCTTGATGCACTAAAACAAGAGGGGATTTTTCCAATCACATTGGAGGCAAAGGAAGGCCTTGCCCTTATTAATGGTACCCAAGCGATGACGGCAATGGGCGTTGTCGGCTACTTGGAAGCAGAGCAGCTGGCACAAGAAAGTGAGTTAATTGCCGCCATGACGATGGAAGGGTTAAATGGAATCATTGATGCCTTTGCTGAAGAAGTACAGGTTGCAAGGGGATACATTCAGCAAATTGATACGGCTGCGAGAATCCGTCACTACTTAAGCGATAGCTTATTAACGTCAATACAGGGTGAACTGAGAGTTCAGGATGCCTATTCACTTCGCTGTATCCCACAGGTTCACGGTGCGTCATGGCAGGTTCTGGATTATGTAAAAGAAAAATTAGAGATTGAAATGAATGCAGCAACTGACAATCCTTTAATTTTTGATGATGGGGAAAAGGTCATTTCCGGTGGTAACTTCCACGGACAGCCGATTGCTTTTGCTATGGATTTCATGAAAATTGCTGTCGCAGAATTAGCAAATATTTCGGAAAGACGAATTGAAAGGTTAGTCAATCCGCAATTAAATGATTTACCAGCATTTCTAAGTCCTGAACCAGGCTTACAGTCGGGTGCAATGATCATGCAATATGCTGCAGCGTCACTTGTTTCAGAAAATAAGACGCTTGCACATCCAGCAAGTGTTGATTCGATCCCATCTTCAGCAAATCAAGAGGACCATGTCAGCATGGGAACAATTGCCGCTAGACATGCCTATCAAATTATCCAAAACGCAAGAAGAGTTATCGCAATTGAATTGATTTGTGCGATGCAAGCAGTGGAATACCGTGGAGTTAATAAAATGGCAAGTCATACGAAGATGTTCTATGAAAAAGGCCGTGAACAGGTGCCATCTATTAAACAAGACCGTATTTTTTCTAAAGATATTGAAAACGCAACAGAGTGGTTAAAAACAATTGAATTTTCTCATTTAGTAAAAAATTTACGTATGGAAAATAGCTCATACTAATGGTTCTGGATAAAGGGAAAAGGCGTGAGATCTCACGCCTTTTATTCTTCCTCAATTCTGTTCTTAAATGCTTCCCGGACCACTAAGAACTCCTCATCACCGATTGCTTCTTTTGTATGTTTTTCCGTTAAAGTGTCTTTAGGGAAATTCCCAGGATGATTCTTCTTTTTATGATTTAGATTTTCTCCTCGTGCCATAGATAACACTCCTTTCGTCCTAGCATCTAGCATTCCCAACCCTACGTGAAAAATTACAATAAGTTAAGAAATAGAAAAAGAAAAAGAAAAAGCTGAGTAAAAGAGTTATCTGAAAATAGATTCACTCTTCTTCAGCTTTTTCTACTGGTTTATCTGGTTTGCACATGCGGTCGAGTATAAAACCAGCAAACACAATAAAAGTAATAGGAATCGAAAAGTTTAATACATGAATAATAGTCATAACCTCTCATCACCACCATATAATATTGAATGTTGCGAGTATTAAGAATATTTACACGTTGTTTACATTATATGCTATTTGTCACAACTTAGACAAATTTGTTCGTTGAAAAAAATAAGAAGATAGGTAATGACCTAGGTACCTTTTTAAAGTTAAGAGTTAAATTTAGTGAAATGGGAAAATTTTGTAGATAAATAGAATAATTTGTTTGTAAAAATAATTTGTAACTTGTAAAAAAACGACAAATTACAACAGTTTACTAAAGAAGGACTAGATATAATAAATCCATATCAATAAGAATTGTTATCAGGAGTAAAAGGGAAAAAACTATCGGTGATGCTAAAGTTTAATTTCGAGACAGATAAAGGCAAACCTTTTGAAAAAAAGGGACGCAAAGCCGAGGATCTACGGCGAGTGGTAGACTTGCTATGATGGCCGGGCTACCTGGAATACGATGATGTATTTTAGGGGTGAGAAGGATGCTGGTTACAAGGAGTAGTACGCAAGTAATCGATCATGAATGGTTTGCACTCATTTTAGAAGCAAAGAAACTTGGCTTATCACTAGATGCAGTTCGGGAGTTCCTCAATCAGAATGAGGACAAAGAGTTACTAACAAAAAACAGTTGAGATACATACTATCAAAACGCTGGAATAGTAAGTACTTAGGCTAAAAAAAATAGGTACTACAGTCGAGATAGTTCAACTTTATTACTGCGGTACTTGTGGTTGGAGGAGTTAGGAAATTATCAAGATTAATTCTAATTAGAAAAAAATAAAAAGCATTCTACAAAAAATATCATTTTTTGTAGAATGCTTTTTATTTAAAATGAAATCTGATATAAATGTCCGTTTATTGGTCATTATTTTGATTAACCCGCCACTTATTAAATTCAAGGAACTCGCGAAATTGGTCTTTTGATACACCAGAACTCATTGCATCTTTAACTAGATTCATCCAATCGCTATCTAAATCATCTTTATTAATTTGTTCATGAATTAAACTTTCTACAGGAAGTTTCAATACTGTAGAAATCTTTTCGAGAAACTGAATTGATGGATTCTGTTGTAAGTTTCTTTCAAGAGAACTTAAATATGATTTAGCTACACCTGCTTTCTCAGCAAGTTCTGAAAGCGACATTTTCTTTTCTAGGCGGAATTTTTTTACGCGGTCACCAATCATCGAGTCTCACACACCTAATAATAATATATTTATCTTAATTCTACCAAAAAGAATGGAAAAGTACCATATAAAGAACAGGGGAATATTACAAATTCGTGAAAATTAATAAAAAATTTTAAAGAAAACGTGCTGATAGACGAAGTTGTACAAATAATCTAGAATTTATGGATCTAAATTTTGATCTGCTAAGAAAGTTATTTTGAAAAAAGGTGAGGATAGAGTTACTATTAATAATGGTATCATCTGTGTCCCAAAATATAATATTCTCGTTTAGTATCTCCCTCGGCGAACATTATTACCAAGCATACATAAAAATAAATAAACAAAAAGGAAGGGGACCCTCCTAAATGATTGTCTTAAAATCACAGCGTGAAATTGAAGCAATGAAAAAGGCAGGAGAAATACTTGCAGCCTGTCATGAGGAAATCGCGAAATTAATAAAACCAGGTATTACAACATGGGAAATTGATCAATTTGTCGAGGGATTCTTAGCTAAGAATAAGGCAACTCCAGAACAAAAGGGCTATAAAGGATACGAATATGCAACCTGTGCAAGCATTAATGACGAAGTATGTCATGGCTTTCCGCGGAAGGAACCGTTAAACGAAGGCGATATTGTAACTGTTGACATGGTGGTGAATTTTAATGGTGCATTGGCCGATTCTGCCTGGTCCTACGCAGTTGGCAAGGTTTCAGAGGAAACAAATCATTTATTAAAAGTAACAAAAGAAGCACTGTACAAAGGAATTGAACAGGCAGTTGTTGGCAATCGAATCGGGGATATTGGTCACGCGATTCAATTATATGTTGAAAGTGAAGGTTTATCTGTTGTTCGGGATTTTATCGGCCACGGGATTGGCGCGGTGATTCATGAGAAACCGGATGTTCCCCATTATGGTTTACCAGGAAAAGGAACAAGAATTAAAGAAGGAATGGTTTTTACGATTGAACCGATGGTGAATATCGGCAAATACCAAACGAAAATGGATGATAATGGCTGGACTGCCAGAACAATTGACGGTAAATACACTGCGCAATATGAGCATACACTTGCCATTTCGAAAGATGGTCCGATTATTTTAACTGAACAAAAATAAAAAAACCCCGTTATTCAAATTAAAGTGTACCTTTGTAAGGGACATTTAATAAAATAACGGGTTTTTGGTTATTTTTTTCGCAGGCTCCCAAGTTCTTCAACCAATGCCTGCATTTCATTTGGACTAAACGAATTCTTTTTAAGAACCAAATCATAAATTTCTTTTAGTTCCTCGTACATTTCTTCATCAAAGTGGGAAGATTTGATTGCTCCAAAGTTTAGCACCTTTAGTTTTTCTTTTATCTTGTCGATCATATAATCGGCATTTTCAACTGTTTTATGTGATAAATCCATTTTGGTCACCCTTTTCAAATTTTATTCTAATCTTTTCATGTTAAAAAGTATCTGTCAATAGTTAGGCATTCTATTTTATTTCATTGAAATAAATGAAAGAAAAACAACCCATAAC
>JAIMAD010000009.1 GCA_023512145.1 Bacillus sp. (in: firmicutes)
TATCGTCGGCAGGGTAAGTTGTGTTTAAGAGACATTATCACATACTTTCACGGTCACCAGCTTGTCGAGCTCCTTAGCCCATTTATTTTGCAGGATGAAAAAGCAAAACGGGATATTTTTGAAACAAAAAACTACATCGAGATGGATTGCTTACGATTAGCGCTACATAGGATAGACAGTCAAAAGATTGAGGATTTAAATGAATGGGTAAAAAAAGCAGACAGCTTTAATGATGATACGTTTTTTTATCGGATTATTGAGAATGCACAGAACCACCTCTTCTTAAGGATTTGGGTAATTTCAAAGGAGTATTACAATTCACTTCATTCTAACCTGGTTATGAAAAAGCGTGAAGACTATCTATTTTTGCTCGCAGCATTAGCAGAAAGAAACGAAGAAAAGACACTTTCGGCGTATGTCCAGCTCCGAAATTTGAATGTTAATAACGATAAATACTAACAGAATACGAAATTAGTTTCTTATCTAAGCGTAAAAAATTAAAGCTCTGGGAACAGGGGTACTTTACTTATTAAGTGGTCTGACCACTTTTGGACACTTACGCGTATTTAGTCCAGCCTGGAAAGAAACACTTCTAAATAGGATAAGCTGGAAAGACATGCCAGTAGGCGTTACCGTTACACGAGGAGGTAGAATTTTGTCGCTTAAAGATTTGTTTACAAAGAACCATACAAAAAAGAGGAAATATGCAACAATAACAATGCCGACGGAAACTGCGAAAAATGATGTGCCAGAAGGAATTATGACAAAATGCCCTTTATGCAAAAAAATCATGTATACAAAAGAGTTAGTAAAGAACGTAAAGGTTTGTTTGCATTGTGGTCATCATTTTCCGATGAATTCAAAGGAGCGAATAGAAAGCTTCCTTGATGAAGGTAGCTTTATAGAAATTAACGATAACATGATTTCTAAAAATCCATTGAATTTCCCAGATTATCTGGAAAAGCTTGAAGGGGACCGAAAAAAAACCAATTTAAATGAAGCCGTTGTAACCGGAATTGGCGCAGTCAATGGTCAAAAAATTGTCTTGGCCATTATGGATGCAACGTTCCGGATGGGGAGTATGGGCTCTGTCGTTGGCGAGAAGATTACGCTTGCCATTGAAAAAGCGGATGAACTTTCTCTTCCGGTTATTATCTTCACTGCTTCAGGTGGTGCCAGAATGCAAGAAGGTGCATTAAGCTTAATGCAAATGGCCAAAACAAGTGTGGCATTAAAGAAATTCAGCGATAATGGTGGCTTAATTATATCAATCATGACACACCCAACTACAGGCGGCGTGTCTGCGAGCTTCGCTTCATTGGGGGATTTCAACTTAGCTGAACCAGGAGCATTAATCGCCTTTGCTGGACGTAGAGTCATTGAACAATCGATTCGCGAAGAATTGCCTGAGGATTTTCAAACGTCGGAGTTCCTTTTTAAACACGGGCAGTTAGATGCGATTATAACTCGTACAGAACTTGTAGAGAAAATCACGATTATTCTAGAAATCCATCAACCGGGAGGTGAATTCGCATGGTAGGAGAATTAGAATTTGAGCGCCCTGTTTTGGAATTAAGAAAAAAAATCAGTGAGTTAAAAGAGTTCACAATAACTGCTGATGTGGACTTGGGCGCTGAAATAGAAAGATTAGAAATAAGACTTGAAAAACTAGAAAAAAATATATATGAAAATATTCAGCCTTGGGATCGGGTGCAGTTAGCCCGTCAACCGAATAGACCGACAACACTTGATTATTTTTCCTATCTATTCGAGGACTTCTTTGAATGTCATGGGGACCGATATTTTGCTGATGATGAGGCCATTGTTGGCGGAATTGCCAAATATCGCGGGTTACCAGTTACCGTAATTGGTCACCAAAGGGGAAAAGCCACGAAGGAGAATATTCGTAGAAACTTTGGCATGCCGCATCCGGAAGGCTACCGTAAGGCACTTCGTTTGATGAAACAGGCCGATAAATTTAAACGTCCAATTATTTGTTTTATTGATACGAAAGGTGCCTATCCTGGAAAGGCTGCGGAAGAACGGGGCCAGAGTGAGGCGATTGCACGAAATCTATTTGAAATGGCAGGACTTAAGGTTCCAGTGATTTGTATTGTTATTGGTGAAGGTGGCAGTGGTGGCGCACTTGCACTTGGGGTTGGAAATCTCATATTTATGCTTGAGAATTCTACCTACTCGGTTATTTCTCCAGAAGGAGCGGCAGCCATCTTGTGGAAAGACTCATCTCTGGCTAAACAAGCAGCAGAAACGATGAAAATCACCGCGCCAGACTTGAAAGAACTGGGTATCATTGATGGTATTATTCCAGAAATTAAAGGTGGAGCCCATAAGGATGTAAAAAAACAGGCAGAAGCCATCGATATAGTTCTTAAAGAATCTCTAATTCAGCTTCTTAAACTTTCAGAAGATGAATTAATTACGGATCGTTACAATCGTTTTAGAACAATTGGCGAATATGCTTTAATTAATGAATACATTGAAGTAAATTAATAAACGTACTCATTTGAGTACGTTTTATTTAGCTAATAAAAAAGTATACATTTTCACAAAGAGTTCACGGAAGATTATTAAAAATGTTGAAGATGACGCTTTCAGAGAGAAATAGAACGGTTTCAATTAACAAATTATTCCGTCTATTTTATTTACTAACATCATAAAGTTGTTATAGTCATTTCTTCATGGTATTTTATTCATATATATAGGTTTTATGTAAACAATAAAAGAGCAATATGAATAGAAATTATTTATTTGCCTGACTTATTTGCGGTACATAAGGTTTTTAATCAAAAATAGAGGTGATTAGCCATGAAAACAATTGGAGTACTTACGAGTGGTGGAGACTCTCCAGGAATGAATCCAGCTATTCGAGCAGTTGTACGTAAAGCTATTTTTCATAATGTTGATGTATATGGTATTTATGGTGGGTATACTGGCTTAATATCTGGAAATATGAAAAAGCTTGAGCTTGGTTCTGTTGGTGATATTATTCACCGAGGAGGTACGATGCTTCAATCCTCCCGTTGTCCAGAATTTATAACAAAAGAAGGGCAGAAAAAAGGAATTGAACAGCTCAAAGCAAATGGAATTGAAGGTCTTGTGGTGATTGGTGGGGATGGTTCTTACCGCGGTGCAAAGGCGCTATCTGAACAAGGCTTTCCGTGTGTAGGTGTACCGGGAACGATTGATAATGATATTCCTGGAACGGAGCGTACAATTGGTTTTGATACTGCTTTAAATACGGTTATTGATGCAGTCGATAAAATCCGTGACACAGCCACATCACATGAAAGAACATTTGTCATCGAGGTAATGGGAAGAAACGCAGGTGACATTGCACTTTGGGCTGGACTTGCCGGCGGGGCAGAAACCATTTTAATTCCCGAAGAGAAATATAATATAAATGAAATCACTGACCGACTCCTTAAAGGGAAAGAGCGCGGGAAAAAGCATAGTATTATTGTCGTTGCTGAAGGGGTTTGCAGTGGTTATGAGTTTGCAAAACAAGTACAGGAAGCCACCGGCTTTGACACAAGAGTTTCTGTACTGGGGCATATTCAGCGTGGCGGATCTCCTAGTGCTTCAGACAGGGTGCTTGCAAGTAGACTTGGTGCGAGGGCGGTAGAACTCCTTATTGAAGGTAAAGCCGGACGTGCAGTAGGAATGGAAAAAAATCAACTTGTTGATTATGACATCATTGAGGCTTTGGGTAGAAAACACATAATCGATAATGATATTTATAAACTATCAAAGGAATTATCAATTTAAAAATTCATTCAGCAATGGGAGGAAACACATATGTTACGTAAAACAAAAATTGTTTGTACAATTGGTCCTGCAAGTGAAAGTATTGAAAAATTAACTGAATTAATCGATTCGGGTATGAATGTAGCACGCTTGAATTTTTCTCATGGTGATTTTGAGGAACATGGTGCGCGTATTGAAAATATCCGTGCAGTTGGAAAACAGACTGGAAAAACTGTTGCCATCCTGCTCGATACAAAAGGTCCTGAAATTCGGACAAACAATATGCAAAACGGAATGATTGAGCTAAAGGCCGGAGAAAATATTATTGTTTCGATGACAGAGGTAGAGGGAACACCGCAAAAGTTTTCTGTTACATACGCTGGGCTAATTGACGATGTTAATGTAGGTTCTAAAATTCTTTTAGATGATGGCTTAATTGCACTTGAAGTAACGGGTGTGGATAAACCAGCAAATGAGATCCATACAAAAATTTTAAACAGTGGACCCTTGAAAAATAAAAAAGGTGTGAATGTTCCTGGTGTGTCAGTTAATCTCCCAGGTATCACTGAAAAGGATAAACAAGATATCCTTTTTGGAATCTCTCAGGGTATTGATTTTATCGCTGCTTCGTTTGTACGTCGAGCCAAAGACGTTCTAGAAATCCGTCGGCTTTTAGAAGAGAATAATGCAACAAATATCCACATTATTCCTAAGATTGAAAACCAGGAAGGTGTAGACAACATTGATGAAATTCTTGAAGTATCTGACGGTCTGATGGTTGCTCGTGGAGACCTTGGCGTAGAAATTCCAGCCGAAGAGGTTCCGCTTGTTCAAAAAATGTTGATTAAGAAATGTAATGCCTTGGGATTACCTGTCATCACTGCTACGCAAATGCTTGATTCTATGCAGAGGAACCCCAGACCTACACGAGCGGAAGCTAGTGATGTGGCCAATGCTATTTTTGACGGGACAGACGCAATCATGCTCTCTGGTGAAACAGCTGCAGGTCTTTACCCAGTGGAAGCGGTCCAAACAATGCATAATATTGCGTCAAGAGCAGAAACTGCACTCGATCACAAGGGAATTTTATCAGCTCGTAGAAAAACTATCGATCACAATCTTACAGATGCGATTGGACAATCTGTGGCTCATACAGCATTAAACTTAGAAGTTAACGCAATTATTACTCCAACGGAAAGCGGACATACTGCAAGGATGATTTCAAAGTACCGTCCGAAAGCACCAATTGTCGCGGTTACTGCAAATGAACATGTTTGCCGTCGACTAGCACTTGTTTGGGGTGTCTATCCACAACTTGGAAGAATGGCAACGACAACAGATGAAATGCTGGATATTGCTGTTGAAGAAAGCTTAAATAGTGGAATTGTTAAACATGGTAACTTAGTAGTCATCACCGCAGGTGTTCCTGTTGGTGAGGCCGGGACAACGAACTTGATGAAGATTCATGTTGTCGGTGATATCATTGTAAAAGCACAAGGAATTGGCCGAAAGTCTGCATTTGGTAAAGTGGTACTAGCTCACGATGCGAAAGAAGCTTTAGAAAAAGTAAAGCCAGGTTCCATTCTAGTGACGCTTGGTTCAGATCGTGATATGGTGCCTGCCATTGAAAAATGTGCAGCGCTCATAACTCAAGAAGGTGGACTAACAAGCCATGCTGCTGTAGTTGGTTTAAGCCTAAGTATCCCAGTTATTGTCGGCGTAGATAATGCTTTAGAATTATTTAAGGATGGCCAAGTGATAACTGTTGATGCGACTAGAGGAATTATTTATAACGGTCACGCAAGCGTATTATAAAGAAAAAAGGACGACAAGTAGGGTTCTTTTTAGGCGGTTCATGGGGCAGTTGGACTGATGTAAAACAAGAAAAGATAAATTTAAACTTTGAGAATTGTCCAGCTTAATGCTTATCGGTTCAAGTCATAAGTTAATCTGACAGGAAGGTGAAAGAGGAACCTTCCTGCCGACTCGCCTTATGCTTGTTGCACGTAGGTGGGCGTCTTTCTCTTTTCTTGTTAATAAATTTTTCCAATCGAATATAATTACTAATAAAAGCCGATTGGAAGGGGATAACATATGCGCTATTTATTTTTATTAATCATAGCTATTCCTGCATTTGACCTTGGGTTTTTGCTGCTTATTGGTAAAACAATTGGGGTCTGGGCAACGATAGTACTGATTATTTTTACAGGAATCATTGGCGCCTATTTAGCAAAAAAAGAGGGACTGCAGACAATCCAAAGGGTGCAGGAACAGCTTAATAATGGGGAGATTCCTGGAGAAGCTGTAATAGACGGAATCTGCATTTTAATTGGAGGAGTTCTCCTCTTAACTCCAGGGTTTATTACTGATTTAACCGGATTTCTCTTACTGTTTCCACCATCAAGAAAGCCGTTAAAGTTTTTGATAATAAAGACATGGCAAAGAAAAATTAATAAAAGAAATATTAAAATAATAAATTAAGAAATGCGTAAGCGTCCGTTTAGCAGTACGTGCTTCCTTGCGCGCTTCGACTTAGCTAAAGGAAACAAGGGAGAGCGATTCGTTTCAGGTGTTGACTTATCGAAGGGAGGTAAAAATCCTAAACATGATTTTTACTCGAAGAGCGAAGTACACTTGCAGTACGGGCGCTGCAGCAAGAACATGGCTCGAAGTACAGTGATATAAATTCTGATAAAATTAAAAAATGTCAGCTCCTAATTAGGGGCTGACATTTCTTTGTGGATAAGGACTAAACTTATCCTTCTTTACCCTTGATAAACACCCATAGGTCATGAAAAACATGTGCACGATAAAGTGTGCTAATAATAACAAGTGTTATAGGACCAACAATTAATCCTAAGAATCCAATTAATTTAAAACCAACAAACAAGGCAATTAGCGTTGCTAATGGATCAATACCAATATTTGAAGAAAGGATTTTTGGCTCCATAATTTGCCGTTGTGTGATAACTATTATATAAAGGACACCTAAACCAATGGCAAGCCCAATATCGCCGCCAATTGCCACATAAATAATCCATGGTACAAACACAGCACCTGTACCAATGTAGGGAATAACATCGACGATTCCTACTACTAGAGCAATCGTAATCGCATAATCAACACGAAGGATAAGCAAACCAACAAGAATAATAACAGCTGTAATCGAAATAAGCGTTAGCTGTGCCTTAATAAAACCGAATAGTGCTCTTTTTAAATCCATAAATACGGTTCTTCCGCTCGTTTTTGCTATCTCAGGTATGAGTTTTCCTCCCAGGGCTGACAGGCGATGCCAATCTTTACTTATAAAGAATGTACCCAATAAAGAAAAAATGATCACCGTTGCTGCATTCGGAAGCCAAGATAAAATATTAGGGATGAGTCCAAATAAATTTTGAATAAACTCTCCTACCGTTGACCCAATGCTCGTCCCGATATTTTCAATATTCTCAACGATGGTGCCTTGCTGACCGGCATCAAGCTTATTGAATACACTTGTTAAACGATCGTAAAACGGAATAATTTGAGCTGTAAAATAATCCTCAATATATTCAATTAACGTATCGAGATGTTCAGGAACAACTTTAGATAAATAATTGGCCCCTGAGACAATTTCAACGATTAATAGCGTTAGTAAGCCAGCAAAAAAGGAAAAGATACTAATAAGTGCAATAAAAACAGCAAGAACACGTGGCATTTTAAGCTTTTTTTCAAAAATTGTTACAAGTGGATTAATTAAAAATGCAATAAGAAGACCAATTAAAAATGGATAGGTTACTTTTGACAAAAAATAAAAAGAATAGAGTGCTAATACAACGGTGCCAACGACAAATAGGAATCTCATTGCTCGGTTTATGTACTTTGAATTCAAAATAGGCCTCCTTTTTATACGTAATCTTGTAGTGTTAGTTTACCATCTTACAATATTAAATTGTATAATATTTCAATAAAATTATTCTTCAAAATTACCTAATATCACTGGCGAATTTCACTTTTTGGCAACTATTATGGTAGGATAGTTTGGGTAGGAGATGGTGAGAAATTGTTTAATGAGTCAATGTTATTCATGCTTTTATTGCTTGCTATTGGGTTTGTGGCTAAAAATAGTTCTTTAATGATTGCCGTAGCTGTGTTGCTTTTATTCAAGATAGGTGGCATGGATGAAAAGTCATTTTCGTTTCTCCAATCAAAGGGAATTAATTGGGGTGTCATCGTTATAACCATTGCCGTTTTAGCACCGATTGCAAGTGGAGAGATAGGGTTTAGGGACTTAACAGGCGCCTTTAAAACACCATTTGCTTGGATTGCCCTTATCTCTGGAATGCTTGTTGCATTGTTGGCAAAGGGCGGTGTTATATTACTCGCCGATGACCCACATATCACAGCAGCACTAGTACTAGGAACCATACTTTCTGTAGCTATTTTTAAAGGTGTAGCAGTGGGTCCATTAATTGGTGCTGGGATTGCATATGCAGCAATGAGAATTTTTAGTTTCTTCACCTAGATATTTTGTGAAATAATATATTTATGTATTTTTCGAATTGTTTTCGTTCACAAAAATCTGAAAATTGTTTATAATAAGCATGTAAGCGTATCATTTTTTTACATAACCTATATATATATGCTAAATTGCTTGTAAAGTAAGTACTACTTTATGAATGTAAGCTTTATAGCGGACTGCTCTCATCCCGAGCAATCGCTCAGTCGAATAAAGGGGATTTGACCGACAATTTGTAAGGGAATTTGTAATCGAAATTTGCATGAAATACTTAAACCGTTTCTTTCAAATGACTGGGCTGCTAAACGTTTTCCAGTTATTTATCAAAACTTCGTTGTTAACAAAATGGATAATGGGGAAATTTAGAATGTGAAGGAGAGATTTTATATGACAGTTACACGCGGTCTTGAAGGGGTAGTGGCAACAGCGTCATCAATCAGCTCGATTATTGATGATACGCTAACCTATGTTGGCTATGACATTGATGATTTAGCAGTAAATGCGAGCTTTGAAGAGGTAATTTATTTATTATGGCATCTTAAATTACCGAATGCCGAACAGTTAGCAGAATTAAAAAAACAACTCGCTGAGAATTCAGCATTACCACCGGAAGTTATCGAGCAATTTAAGATGTATCCGATTGAAAAAGTGCATCCAATGGCAGCACTTCGTTCAACTGTTTCTCTATTGGGTTTATATGATGATGAAGCGGATTTAATGGATACAGAATCGAATTATCGAAAAGCAATTCGCCTGCAAGCAAAAATGCCAACCATTGTTGCTACATTTGCGCGTATTAGGAAAGGGTTGGAACCAATCGCTCCAAGACTTGATTTCGGCTTTGCAAAAAATTTCTTATACATGTTAACTGGTAAAGAACCAGACAAAATTGCTGTTGAAGCTATAGATAAAGCACTTGTCTTACATGCGGATCATGAATTGAATGCCTCGACGTTTACGGCACGTGTTTGTGTGGCAACATTATCAGATGTTTATTCCGGAGTAACCGCTGCAATCGGGGCACTTAAAGGACCACTGCATGGCGGGGCAAATGAAGCAGTTATGAAAATGCTTACAGATATTGGTACAATTGAAAATGTTGAACCATACATTCGTGCAAAGCTTGAAAAGAAAGAAAAAATCATGGGCTTTGGACATCGGGTATATCGCCAAGGAGATCCACGCGCCAAGCACTTAAAAGCAATGTCTAAAAAATTAACTGAACTAACTGGCGAACCACATTGGTATGATATGTCTGTTAAAATTGAAGCCATTGTCACCGGTGAAAAAAACTTGCCGCCAAACGTTGATTTCTTTTCTGCGTCTGTCTATCACAGTTTAGGCGTGGACCACGACTTAATGACGCCAATCTTTGCGGTAAGTCGGGTATCAGGTTGGTTAGCACATATCCTTGAGCAATATGAGAACAATCGCTTAATTCGTCCGCGTGCAGAATATACAGGTCCTGGAATGCAGAAATATGTTCCAATCGAGCAAAGAGGTTAATAGTTTACTTTTATTCAAAAAGTTGTTGTAATAGGAGTGTATGAAAAGGTTAGAGGCTAAACACTTTAACCTTTAGCCTTGATCAAAATATGAACAATATGTAAATTTTTTATTTAAGTTGTTTTACATAACTGGAGGGATAATCAACTATGCAAGGCAAACAAATCACAGTTACAAACGGGGTATTAAATGTTCCAAACAATCCAATAATTCCATTCATTGAAGGTGATGGAACAGGTCCTGATATTTGGGCTGCTTCCTATAGAGTTTTAGATGCAGCAGTAGAAAAGGCATACAAAGGTGAACGTAAACTAATTTGGAAAGAAGTTTTTGCTGGGCAAAAGGCATTTGACCAAACCGGCGAATGGCTTCCAACAGCAACGCTTGATGCAATCAATGAATATCTAATTGCGATGAAAGGTCCATTAACCACACCGGTTGGCGGTGGGATTCGTTCATTGAACGTTGCACTGCGCCAGGAATTAGACTTGTTTGTATGCTTACGACCAGTAAGATGGTTTGAAGGTGTTCCTTCACCAGTTAAGCGCCCACAAGATACGGATATGGTCATTTTTCGTGAAAATACGGAAGATATTTATGCGGGTATCGAATATGAACAAGGTACGGAAGCTGTTAAAAAAGTCATCGACTTCCTTCAGAACGAAATGGGTGTTAAGAATATCAGATTCCCAGAAACTTCAGGGATTGGGATTAAACCTATTTCTGAAGAAGGAACAAGCCGTCTTGTCCGTGCAGCAATCAATTATGCCATTAAAGAAGGACGGAAATCGGTTACCATCGTGCATAAAGGGAATATCATGAAGTATACTGAAGGCGCATTTAAAAACTGGGCATATGTGCTTGCTGAAAAAGAATTTCAGGATCATGTCTTTACATGGAATCAATATGACCGCATTAAAGACAAACAAGGATTGGAAGCTGCTAATCAGGCGCAAGCAGCGGCAGAAGCAGAAGGTAAAATTATCATTAAAGATGCGATTGCTGATATTTTCTTGCAACAAATCCTTACTCGCCCACGTGAATTTGATGTGGTTGCAACCATGAACCTTAATGGTGACTTCATTTCTGATGCACTTGCAGCACAAGTAGGTGGCATTGGAATTGCACCAGGTGCGAACATAAACTATGAAACTGGACATGCTATTTTTGAAGCAACACATGGTACTGCACCTAAATATGCGGGTCTTGATAAGGTTAATCCATCTTCTGTTATATTATCAGGTGTGCTAATGCTTGAGCACTTAGGTTGGATCGAAGCAGCAAAAATGATTGTTACATCAATGGAAAATACAATTGCTTCCAAAGTTGTTACATATGACTTTGCGCGACTAATGGACGGTGCTACGGAAGTAAAAACGTCTGTATTTGCTGACGAGCTTATTAAAAACATGAAGTTATAAGGATTTACTCAGTTTTGGGGCTGTTTTAAAAAAGAGTCCTGACTGTTTAGGATACTTAAAAATGTTCAAAGGGGTAGTGGTTATGACATTAAATCGTAAAAAGGTTTCTGTAATTGGTGGCGGATTCACGGGGGCAACCACCGCATTTATTCTTGCACAAAAGGAACTAGCTGACGTAGTTCTAGTTGATATTCCACAAATGGAAAACCCAACGAAAGGAAAAGCGTTAGACATGCTTGAAGCAGGTCCTGTTCTAGGCTTTGACGCTAATATTACCGGGACTTCAAATTATGAGGATACGCGTGATTCTGATATTGTTGTGATTACTGCGGGTATCGCACGTAAACCAGGTATGAGCCGTGATGATTTAGTCCAAACAAATCAAAAAGTAATGAGAAGTGTTACCCAAGAAATCGTGAAATATTCTCCAAACTGTACGATTCTAGTCTTAACAAATCCAGTAGATGCAATGACTTATACTGTATATAAAGAATCAGGCTTCCCTAAAAACCGTGTAATCGGTCAATCGGGTGTTCTTGATACAGCTCGTTTCCGGACATTTGTGGCCCAAGAATTAAACCTATCTGTAAAAGACGTTACTGGCTTTGTATTGGGAGGACATGGAGACGACATGGTTCCGCTTGTCCGTTACTCCTATGCAGGGGGTATCCCATTAGAAACATTAATATCAAAAGACCGCCTAGATGCAATTGTTGCACGTACGAGAAAAGGCGGCGGGGAGATCGTCAACCTTCTTGGTAACGGAAGTGCGTATTATGCTCCTGCAGCATCTTTAGTAGAAATGTGTGAAGCAATTCTCAAAGACCAACGTCGTGTATTGCCATCAATTGCCTACCTGGAAGGCGAATTTGGTTATGAAGGTATTTATTTAGGAGTACCAACCGTTCTTGGTGCAAATGGGATTGAGAAAATCATAGAACTTGAGTTGACTGCTGATGAAAAAGCAGCATTAGATAAATCTGTTGCATCCGTTCGTAGTGTCATGGAAGTTTTAGCTTAATTAAATAGAAATTCGGGAGGGACCACCTCCTGAATTTTTTTTACATCTATATTGAAATCGTTTACAGTGGAGGGCGATTCTATGCTTTTAGGAAAAAAAAGAAAGATAGGCAGAAAGATTGAAGAAATAACGGTGGGTGAAAAACTATCCTTAACTGAGAAAATAGAAGACAAGGATATCCTTCTTTATTTAGGATTAACCGATGATGCAAACCCTCTCTATATTCAACATGACTATGCGTCACAAACTCCATTTAAAAAGCCTATTGTCCCAAGTATCATGCTTACGGGGATAATCACCTCAGCCATCTCAAAATATTTACCTGGACCAGGAAGCCATATTTTAAGCCAAGAAATTGAGTTCCTTCTGCCTGTCTATCATTATGGAACCATTGAGTTTCTGTTTGAAGTAATAGAAGTTATAACGGAAATGCATGCAATAGTGATCAGTATCGTAGCAACCAATGAAAAAAATGAGACGGTAATAAAAGGGAAAATGAAAGTATCCCCGTCATATCGGTTGGAAGACATTCATGGAAAAGCATTAGAAAACTTTTAATAGGATACACTTTTAGGGATGTGCCAACATTCCTTTTTTTAGTCCTCTTTTTAAAAAGTGGATAAGAGATACATTACATCACCTTTTTTCATGTCAATTCCCTTTCTTGATCGTTAGTCATATCCCGCAGTTACTCCGATTGGTTCTGCGACGAAAAGACCTGAATCTATCTTATGTTCTCTCATTTTTTTGTGGCTTTGTTCCTTGTTCCTTGTTCCACCTCTTTCGACCGTTTTGGCTGGGTCCAACAAATCCTCGAAAAATTCACCAACTTCATTTTAACTTACTCGTCCACTACTTCTTTAGGGATGCCCATGACATGATTTTCAATACTATATAAAAAAGCCACCCGAAGGGGGAGGCCGGCCGCTAAAAAAGTCTGTTTAAAGAGGAAATGAAACCAAACAGCTACTATATATATGTGTCTAGCACCTTTTAGTGTTTGTATGGATGGGATTCCGCACTATTAAAAAAAACGTTACTTTTTTAGTATCCTCCGAATGGGGGACTTTTATAAATCATCAAATCCGTTTGCTTGACTAGTTTTGGTGTACTGCCTCGATTTTTGTTCGAAAAAGTCTGATTTTCCTAAATCTACCTCTTGATAGGCGATAATCCACTTTAGAGGATTTTTGTCATAACCTTCAAATGGTTTTTCATATCCCAATTGATTACATCTTTTATTTGCCATGAACTTGATATAAGATTCAACTTCATCCATATTCAATCCATTCATTTTATTTCCTATCACATCTTTTGCCCATTCTATTTCTAATTCCGTTGCTTTTATGAATGCATTCCGAACATAATCTGATAATTCACCTGTACGGTATTCAGGATTTTCATTGAGAATTTCTTTGAAAATTTTCACAAATAAATCCACATGAATCTGTTCATCTCGATTTATGTAATTTATCATCGTACTAGTTGCAACCATCTTTTGATTTCTTGCTAAGTTGTAGAAAAAGGCAAATCCTGAGTAGAAAAACAAACCTTCTAGTATCACATCATATACAACCGATTTTAATAAGTTTTCAATGGTAGGATTTTCAACGAATTTTTGATAGCCATTTGTAATAAAGTCATTTCGATCTCGTAATTTTTTCTCGTCTCTCCAAAAGTCAAACACTTTATCTTGTGTGGTTTTATCAACAAGACTACTCAGGACATAACTATAACTATGATTATGGATAACTTCTTGTTGTGCCAACATTATCATTAACGCATTCAAGCTCGAATCGGTTAGATAATCTGCGACTTTCCCTGCATAATCTGTTTGAATGGAATCAAGCAATGCTAATAATCCAATGATTTTCAAGAAAGACTCTTTTTCTGCTTCCGACAATTGGGTATATTGTTTTATATCTGTACCCATGTTGATTTCAAACGGTGTCCAAAAATTTGATAACATTATTTTATATTTTGGATATGCCCATGAATATCGTACATCATCCCAATTCAGAACATTTGAATTTTTACCATTCACAATCCCTGTCGATTGATTGGGTGCTTTCACATCCATAATTTTTCTAACTTGCAACTCATGATTGATCATTTGGTTTTCCTCCTTATACATGTGAAAAATATACACAGGGGCAATTCGCACCTTTACTAACTAGAACATACTTCACATTCTTCTATCTCTTGACCAGATGTTGAACGAACATAATAGGTTGTTTTCAACTTGTTCTTCCAAGCTTCTAAATGAATATCCAATAAATCTTTTGCCAATATGTCATGGTGAACATAAATGTTAAAGGATATCGCTTGGTCTATATGTCGTTGTCTTTTGGCATTTTGCTTGATACTCCATTTTTGGTCTACTTTATAAGCGCAACCTTCGACATAAAATGGATAGGTATCAGCTGTTAAGTCTGGAACTGTCACAGGAATTTTATAATCCTTTTTCTCTTCCGAATAGGAAATATTAAAGACAGGATCAATACTTGCAGTACTACCTGCAATAATAGAAGTTGTTGAATTCGGTGCAACCGCCATTAAATAACCATTTCGCAGACCAAACTTCATAACATTCTCTTTTAATTTATCCCAGTCAATTTCACTATTTTTCGTTTCATAACCTCTTTTTTCAAAATATTTACCCGTATGCCAATCAGAATTTTGAAATGCAGGATACCACCCTTTCTCTTTCGATAAATCCATGCTTGCTTTTATGGTTAAATACGCGATTTTTTCATATAACGAATCCGCATATTCAACCGCACCTTCACTTTGCCAATGAATATTTTTTAATGCCAATAAATGTGCCCATCCAAATGTGCCCAATCCCACGGCACGGTATTTTTTGTTAGTTATTTTTGCTTGCAACACGGATAATGTATTTAAATCAATCACATTGTCCAACATCCTCATTTCAATTGGAATCAAGCGTTCTAATACATCTTCTGTTACCGCTTTTGCTAAATTAATAGAACTTAAATTACAGACAACAAAGTCCCCAGGTTCTCGAATCGTAACGATTTTTCCATCCGATGTATATTCCTCTTTTACGGTCGTTGGACTATTGTTTTGGGCGATTTCACTACACAAATTACTCGCATCTACCATTCCCACATGTGAGTTTGGATTTTTACGATTTACTTCATCACGGTAAAACATATAGGGCGTTCCGGTTTCTAATTGTGAGACCATAATTCTTTTCATGATCTCTATCGCAGGAACTCTTGTTTTATGAATATTCGAATTGTCAACGCAATCCCAATACCTTTTTCTAAATTCACCACTTACGACCCGTTGATTATTATTGTTTTTCGTTTCGTTTTCATCGTAGAAATCTTGAAGGTAATAACCCATCACTTTTTTGACTTCATACGGGTCAAACAAAAACCAATCTCCTCTTTTTTCCACTTGTTCCATAAATAAATCTGGAAGGGTGACACCTGTAAATAAATCATGCGTTCGTTGTCTTTCATCTCCGTTGTTTAATTTCGCATCTAAAAAAGAAAAGATATCTTTATGCCACACATCAAGATAAACCGATATCGCTCCCTGCCTTTGTCCTAATTGATCTACATTTACTGCTATGGTGTTTAACTGTTTCATCCAAGGAATAACACCTGAAGATTTTCCTATGAAATTTTTAATGTTGGAACCTTTTGACCTTATGTACCCGATGTATACACCGATTCCTCCGCCATCTTTAGACAACTTAGCCACATCAAGATTGTTATACATAATGCTTTCCAAACTATCCTCAACTGAATCGATAAAACAGGAACTAAGTTGTCCGTGTGTTTTTCCTGCATTAGATAAAGTAGGAGTTGCAACCGTCATATATAAATGGGATAAAGCCCAATACGCATCTTTAATCAAACTCATTCTTATCTTTTTTGGTTCTTGTATCATCAATGACATAGCGACAACGGCGAATCGTTCTTGCGGTAGTTCATAGACATTGCCATCGTGGTCATTTGTCAAATATCTGTCAGCCAACGTTCTAAGCCCTATGTATGTAAATAATTTATCTCTATTTGGTTCTATCATTTTTTCGATTTCTTGAATTTCTTCTTTTGAATAATCACGTAACAATTCAGAACGATAAATACCTTTTGAACCAATTTTTTTGAGCAATTCATAGAAACTTCCGTACGATTGTTTGGCATCAAAGGCACGGTTTTTTGAAGCTGCTTTATAAAGTTTTTTTAAATAGACACTTGCACAAAATTTAGTCCATTCTGGTTCATCAATATCGATACGTTCTAACCCTCTTAAAATAATTTGATTGTTAATATCTTCTGCTTCAAATATTTTCTTGGCTTGGATGTCATTGATAACTACTTCCGCCAATTCCATAGTAGCCAACTTCGGAAAATCCTTTCCAATTATTTCTATGAATCGTTTCAATCTTTTTTCATCAAATTTCAATTTTCTTAACCCATTATCTTTTATTATTATTGTCATTGTTTTCCCTCCAATTAAATTAAAAAAATCCATTCACATAAAAATGAATGGATAATAAGGGTCACAAAATGACAGGAAAAATCGAAACCTGTGACCTTCATTATCCTCTCATCCCTCGAAGAAGACATGATTGATAATTTGATAGGTCTCCTGACTTGTGGTCATCCTACTCAAAATCCCTTCCCACCATGAGAGGCAGTGGTTGATTTTTTTCGTCACACTTACAGTTGCGAGGACAGTTTTGGATTTTCACCAAATTCCCTTTTACGTCTTTTTACAGACACCAAAATATCAATATGTAGTTTTTTAAATGTATACTTTTATCTATATATTGTGTTTTTTTGTTGGAATATAATTTATTTATTCCTTTTTGTTCTTTTTCATCTTATCATACCAATTTGCGATTTTTATATAAAAACTTATTTTTTTTATTTTTGTATATAATAAACCCTATTCGGAGGTGATATTTGGGTTAGATGATTTTCTAAGAAAATACCGAGGTTTCCTTTGCGATATGTAGACGAAACCTTAATAGCCCATACAAATGAAAGTGAATTTTTCATGACCAGAGAAAAAGCAAACCCACTCAGACGTGGAATGAGTGGGAAATCGCCGCGTTTTAGAAGTATTCTTTATTGTTTTAGATTATAATAAAGATAAATTCTACATAAAAATTTAAGCTAATTGTAGTGGGGGATATTATGAAAAAAAAGGTTCTTGTTGTGGATGATGAGCAGTCAATTGTTACCTTGCTCCAATATAATTTGGAACAAGCCGGTTTTGAGGTGATAACAGCAATGGACGGCGAAGAGGGAAAACGAAGAGCCGAAACAGAGTCACCAGATATCATTGTATTGGATCTCATGCTGCCCAAATTAGATGGAATGGAAGTATGCATGCAGCTTCGCCAAAAGAGTATCATGACCCCGATTTTAATGGTAACTGCAAAAGATGATGAACTCGATAAAATATTGGGACTAGAGCTTGGGGCAGATGACTACATGGTGAAACCTTTCAGTCCAAGAGAAGTGATTGCGCGCGTGAAAGCCATTCTGAGAAGAAGCCAAGTACGAGCAGGTGTAATTGAAGTAAGTGGTACAGAGGTTGGGCAAATAGGAGTAGGAAAGCTTAAAATATATCCTGAAAAATATGAAGCTTATTTTAAAGACCAGCAGTTAGAGTTAACATTAAAGGAATTTGAATTGCTTCTTTATCTCGTGCAAAATAAAGGCCGAGTATTGACCCGTGATCAATTACTTAGTGCTGTTTGGAATTATGATTTTGCGGGGGATACAAGAATCGTTGATGTACATATCTCACATTTAAGAGAAAAGTTTGAAGAAGAAACGAAAAAGCCTGCCTATATCAAAACAATTCGGGGACTAGGTTATAAAATCGAGGAGCCCAAAGAAGAATGACGAAATTCCGAACAAGGCTCTTAATTGCGCTAATTACCTTAATTATTACGGTATTGGTTGGATTAGGATTATTGCTTGGTCAATTATTTAAAAGCTATTACTTCCAAGTATTTGATGAACACTTAAAAAAAGAGAGCAGTCTCCTTAGTATTTATGTTGAAGATAATGGTGGCGTGAATGAATTTAATAAGAAGGATGTCTTAGAAATTGCTGAGATGTTAGACGTGAGAGCAACCATTACAAATACAGATGGATTTGTCTTGTACGATAGTGTGACTGAGGACCCTAGTAATAATGGGGGACTTAAAGCGATTATTGATGAGGCTGTGAAAAAAGAGCCAGACATTGCAAAACGGTTCGAAGAAGGTGAGGGATATGACCTTCACTATTATTGGAAGCCAATCATGAAAAATGGGCAAAGGGAAGGGTATGTCTTCCTTAGTACAAAATTGGATGAGCTAAAAAAAGCATACATTCAAATCTGGTGGATCCTATCTATCAGCCTTGTGTTTGCCTTAATTGCCATCATCTATCTCGGCATAAGGATTACCTCCATATATACAAAACCAATTGATTCAGCGACAAATGTTGCCATTGAACTTGCAAAAGGAAACTATCGCGCTAGAGTAACGGTCAATCGGAACGATGAAACGGAAATGATGGGTACATCCATTAATAGGCTGGCGGAAAACCTTCAAGAGCTCACAAAAGCCCAAGAAATGCAGCAGGATAGACTAAGCACGTTGATTGAAAATATGGGAGAAGGGCTAGTCTTAATTGACAGTCGTGGGTACATAAATCTAATTAACAAAGGTTTTACTGATATTTTTCATATAAATCCTATTGATTATTTAACTAAACTTTATTATGAGGTCATTGATTATGAGGAAATTTGTCAGTTAGTTGCAGAAGTTTTTCGCACAGAACAGAAGGTTAGTAAACAAATACTTGTACCTTTATTTATTGAAAGAAGATATTTTGTTGTTTACGGTGTTCCAATTATTGGTTCAACCAATGTGTGGAAAGGGGTCTTGCTCGTTTTTCACGATATTACAGAACTGAAAAAACTCGAGCAAGTTCGTAAGGATTTTGTTGCCAATGTATCGCACGAATTAAAAACCCCTGTTACTTATATAAAAGGATTTACTGAAACGCTTATCGATGGAGCCATGAATAACAAGGAAACGTTAGAAGCATTCCTGTCGATTATTTTAAAAGAAAGTGACCGACTTCAATCGCTAATACAGGACTTGTTAGAGCTCTCAAAAATAGAGCAGCAAGGCTTCAAATTAACTATACAGGAATTAGATTTGCATTCATTACTCGAAGAAGTAATCACAATTTTATCGGGTAAGGCGGAAGAAAAGAATATCCATCTTGAATTTTTTTGTAAACTTGACCAGGTGTTGATACATGGGGATATGGACCGACTAAAGCAAGTGTTTATCAATTTAATCGGTAATGCTATCACATATACACCTCCACAAGGAGATGTGAAAATTATCCTTCTAGAACATGGTGAACATGTTCGAATTCATGTGTTAGACTCAGGCGTAGGAATTGAAAAAGAAGAAATTCCACGGATTTTTGAACGATTTTACCGTGTTGACCGTGCGAGAAGCCGTAACTCTGGAGGGACAGGTCTTGGTCTTGCGATTGTGAAACACTTAGTGGAAGCTCATCACGGGAACATCAATGTAAGAAGTGATTTGGGTGAAGGCAGCGAGTTTATTATCGAACTATACAAAAATAGTATTTGATTATGGATGTGAATAGTGATGGAAAAGAAAAAGCTTGTGCTGATAGATGGGAATAGTATCGCTTACCGTGCTTTTTTTGCGCTACCCCTGCTTAATAATGATAAAGGTATGCACACGAATGCAGTATATGGCTTTACGATGATGTTGATGAAAATTCTCGAAGATGAAAAGCCAACACATATTCTTGTCGCATTTGATGCTGGAAAAACAACTTTTCGTCATAAAACCTTTGAAGCGTACAAAGGTGGTAGGCAAAAGACTCCACCTGAATTATCCGAGCAATTTCCGTTCATCCGTGAACTACTGGATGCCTACGGGATTTCAAGATACGAGCTTGAAAACTATGAGGCTGATGATATAATCGGTACACTTTCATTGCGTGCTGAAATAGTTGGGTACGAAGTAAAGGTGATTTCTGGGGACAAAGATTTAACCCAGCTTTCTTCTAAAGCAACAACTGTCGGAATTACCCGAAAAGGGATAACCGATATTGAAGTATACACACCAGAGCATATCAATGTAAAATATGGTCTGATTCCGGAGCAAATTATTGATATGAAGGGTTTAATGGGTGATGCCTCTGACAATATACCTGGGGTTCCTGGAGTTGGCGAAAAGACTGCCATCAAGCTTTTAAAAGAGTACTCAACCCTTGAAAATTTGTTGAATTCGATTGAGCAAGTAAATGGCAAGAAGCTAAAGGAAAAACTTGAAGAATTTAAAGACCAAGCATTAATGAGTAAAGAACTTGCCACAATAGAAAGACAAGCACCCGTGGCAATTGATTTAGAAACGGCCCTGTACGAGGGATTTTCGAGAGAGAAATTGGTGGCCATATTTAAAGAATTGGGCTTTAATACCTTATTGACCAAGCTTGGCGATGATCCAGCGGCAAAAGTGGAGCAGGAACTTGAAGATATTGAATATATTAACCCAATAGAGATAACAGAAGAAATATTTGCTGATACCAATTATTTTTATGTTGAAATGCTTGATGATAATTACCATTATGCAGAGATTATTGGTTTTTCACTTGTCAATGAAAAAGGGCACTATTACCTAACAACAGACCAAGCCGTAAAATCGGCTGCCTTTAAAAAATGGGCGGAAGATGAAAAACAGAAGAAAACGGTTTATGATGCAAAGCGTTCTGAGGTATCCTTGCGAAGACATGACATCCATTTAAAAGGAGTCGATTTTGATATTTTGATGGCAACGTATCTCATCAATCCATCCGACAACTTTGAAGATCTTGCAGCAATTGCTGATAAGTACAATGTACACCGGATTCAAACAGATGAATCGTTTTATGGTAAGGGTGCAAAACGAAGGGTCCCTGGAACTCCCGATCTTGACGTGCACCTGGTTCGAAAAAGTCTAGCAATGTCCGATTTAAAAGAAAAATTGGAAGATGAATTGAGAATAAATGAGCAATATGAGTTATTTTCAGAACTGGAGATGCCTTTATCACTCATTTTAGCTGATATGGAATCATGCGGTATCAAGGTAGAACAGGAACGCCTTCAGAAAATGGGCAAAGAGCTAAATGAGAGACTAATTGAAATTGAAGAAAAAATTTGTGAATTAGCTGGTGAAAAATTTAATATCAACTCTCCTAAACAGATGGGTATTATATTATTTGAAAAGTTGAAACTTCGCTCGGCAAAGAAAACAAAAACGGGTTATTCGACGTCGGCCGATGTATTGGAGAAGTTAGCTGAGGATCACTTAATTATCGAGCATATTCTTCTTTACAGACAATTAGCGAAGCTTCAATCAACATATATTGAGGGATTGCTGAAAGTGATTAATCCGAAAACGGGCAAAGTTCATACTAGGTATCAGCAAACCTTAACTGCAACAGGTAGATTAAGTTCGATTGACCCTAATCTCCAGAACATCCCAATTCGGCTTGAAGAGGGAAGAAAAATCCGTCAGGCCTTTGTACCCTCAGAAAAGGGCTGGATCATTTTCGCTGCAGACTATTCGCAGATTGAGCTTCGTGTACTCGCTGATATTGCTGGAGATGAAAAGTTGATTCAAGCATTTAGGGATGACATGGATATTCATACGAAAACAGCCATGGAGGTTTTCCATGTTGAAAAAGAAGAGGTGACCTCCAATATGAGACGCCAAGCTAAGGCTGTGAACTTTGGAATTGTATACGGGATAAGCGACTATGGTCTTTCACAATCCCTAGGAATCTCCCGCAAGGAAGCTGGCATATTTATTGCGCGTTATCTTGATACCTATCCAGGGGTCAAATTATATATGGATGACATCATCCACTCGGCAAAACAAAAAGGATATGTTTCTACATTGCTGCAAAGAAGAAGATACATTCCTGAAATAACAAGCCGAAATTTTAACGTTAGAGGCTTTGCGGAAAGAACAGCCATGAACACGCCAATCCAAGGGAGTGCCGCGGATATTATTAAAAAGGCAATGATAGATATGGCTGAAGCATTAAAGGAAAGAGGCTTAAAAACTCGTCTTTTACTCCAGGTGCATGATGAATTGATTTTTGAAGCGCCTGAGGATGAAGTGGAAATTTTGAAAAAATTAGTCCCAGATGTGATGGAGAATACCCTCGTACTGAAGGTGCCATTAAAGGTGGATTATGCCTATGGGGCAACATGGTTTGATGCGAAATAAGAAAAGGATAAAAGCGGATTATAGTACCCAAGATAACAACTATTGCCAATCGACTAATTTTCTCTAAAGTGTAAAAAAAGGGGGTTAAGCAATGCCAGAGCTGCCTGAGGTTGAAACAATTCGGAAAACATTAAAAAAGTTAGCACTCAATAAAACAATCGAAAATACAACTGTCTCCTGGCCGAAAATCATTAAAAACCCCTTTGAGGTCGAACAATTCGTCGATGCCTTAAAAGGGGAGACGATTGTGGATGTGGGGAGAAGAGGTAAATTTTTAATCATATATACTGAAAATTTTGCCTTAGTGTCCCATTTGCGAATGGAAGGAAAGTACGGGCTTTATCCTAAGCACGAGCCTCCGGAAAAACATACCCATGTTATTTTTCATTTTACCGATGATACTGAACTAAGATATCGGGATGTCCGTAAATTTGGGACGATGCATCTCTATAATAAAGGGGATGAGTTTATTAGGGGGCCGTTAATTGGACTTGGACCTGAACCTTTTTCAGAAGAGTTTACCCCAGCATATTTGAAATTAAAATTGGAAAAGACGACACGGAAAATTAAAACAGTTCTTTTAGATCAAACGGTTTTTGTTGGTCTTGGAAATATCTATGTTGATGAGGCACTTTTCCGTGCTGAAATACATCCGGAACGTCATGCTAGTACATTAACCGAAACTGAAATAGTCCGCTTGCACCAAGAAATTGTTGCTACACTTGGTGAAGCTGTCAAAAAAGGGGGAAGTACCATTCGCTCGTATGTTAATACTCAAGGGGAAATAGGCATGTTTCAGCTTGAGCTATACGCATATGGTCGAAAAGGGGAAGACTGCAAAAGATGCGGAACTATGCTGGAGAAAACGAAGGTTGGGGGAAGAGGCACCCATTTCTGCCCGACATGCCAGAGACTGTAAGTTAAAGAACAACCAGTAGTCGTCCTTGTCTATTGTCTGACGGGGGTTGTCGGCAAGTAAAAGCACAAGCGGCTAGTTGTACTTCGCTAAACGGGCGCTTGCGCTTTTTTTATAACATTGGATAGGCTCCTTTCATATACTATCATAGTGATTTTTATGGAAGGAGTACTAGACATCATGGTTCAGTTGTTCTCACTGCTCTTACTCGCTTTTGCACTAAGTTTGGATAGCTTTAGCGTGGGGCTTACTTATGGATTGAGGCAAATGGTAATGCCGATTAAGTCAATTATCATAATTGCTTGCTGCTCGGCGCTCTCTTTGATCATTGCTGTGTCAATCGGACATGGCCTTGAAAAAGTGTTATCACCGGGGATTACGTCAAGCCTGGGGGGATTCATCCTGATTGCTCTTGGGGCCTGGGTTTTGTATCAATTTTTCCAGCCAGAGAAAGAAAAAGAAGTGCTCAAATACGAACAGACCATTGTAAACTTTGAAATACGCTCGCTGGGTTTAGCTATTAATATCTTGAAGAAGCCCCTGTCAGCAGATTTTGATCAATCCGGAACCATTACTGGGATCGAAGCATTAATGTTAGGCTTTGCCTTGTCCCTCGATGCCTTTGGAGCAGGAATCGGCGCAGCAATGCTGGGTTTCTCTCCCCTAATTTTAGCCTTGACAGTTGCAATAATGAGCTCAATATTTGTTCTATTAGGAATAAAAAGTGGAACTTTTTTTCAAAAATTTGAATGGATTCAAAAGGTCACATTTTTACCAGGGATTTTATTAATTATCATTGGAATCTGGAAGTTATAAGAAAAGCGCGCCAAAGTTGCTTGCGTTAGACAATTATCGAGGTTCCAAGATATAAATTCTGATAGTACTAGAAAGGAAAAGAGCATGTCACTAGTTATCGGTTTAACAGGCGGAATTGCCAGTGGAAAAAGTACAGTGTCAACGATGTTTAAAAACTTGAATATCACAGTTGTCGATGCAGATATTGAAGCACGCCTAGCAGTAATGAAAGGAGAAACTGCTTATTATAAAATCATTGCTGAATTCGGCAAGGAGATATTATTGGAGAATGAAGAAATCGACAGACAAAAACTTGGATCAATCATTTTTCACCAAGCAGAGAAAAGACAGCGTTTAAACGAAATCGTCCATCCAGAAGTGAGAAAAAGAATGAGGGGAAAAATGGAGGAATCTAAACGGAACAATGAGGAAGTAGTTGTTCTGGATATTCCTTTATTATTTGAAAGCAAGCTAACCTTTATGGCAGATAAAACAATCCTTGTATATGTAGACAACGAAACGCAATTAAAAAGGCTTATGGAGAGAAATAATTTCACCACCATTGAAGCGGAAGCAAGAATTCATTCTCAGATGCCTATGTCTGAAAAGGTAAAGCTAGCGGATGCGGTAATTGATAATAATGGTTTAGTAGCTGATACCTTTTCACAACTCATCGAGGTGTTACGAAACTGGGGAATCAATAAGGAATTTCCATAAGATGAGAAGGTTAGGGGC
>JAIMAD010000106.1 GCA_023512145.1 Bacillus sp. (in: firmicutes)
CTATTAACCTATGATAGTCTCGAAAAACACTCGTGGGAAAAGAATGAGGAAATGATGAAAGAAATGAAAGAAAAAATGAAAATGGATGGCGGAGAAGATGGAATGGATATGGAGCATTCCGAGGAAAGTCACTAAAAGTTTGAAAGATGAGTAGAAAAAGACAGTCAATCAGGATTGTCTTTTTGCGTGAAAGGAAGCGAACGATGAGAAACTTATGGTTTTTTGAATGGAAGACAATGACCAGGCAACGCTCCTATTATACTTTTTTACTCCTGTGGGTGGCGGTCTTTTCCCTCTTGTTTTTACTAGAAAGAAACAATGATAGCATTTCCAGCTTTACAAATATGACGGGAACGATTGTCAATATCCTCCTGTATTTATTGCCACTTTTCATGATGATCATCGGCTCCTTTTCGATTGCCAATGAAATGGAGAGTAGACAATGGCAGCTCCTTTGTACGTATCCTGTCAGTATTTCCACGTATTTATTTGGGAAATTTGCAGGTCTATTTACCGCCCAGACGGTTGTGTTTACGTTTAGCTTCGGAATTAGTATGGCGATTGGATTGCTAGCGGGGATGCAGTTATCACTCCAATGGTTACTAGGGATTTATCTCTTTTCCCTACTCCTTATTTATGTCTTTTTGATTCTTGGTATTTTTCTCGGTACGCTTGTGAAAACAAGATGGAAGGCCTTAACGATGTCTGTGGCATTCTGGTTCTTTTTAATCATGATTTGGCCGACAGCCTTAATTGCCCTGTTAGGACTTGTTCCCTATCCACTGATTGAGCCATTAATGAAAGTAGCAATGATCCTCAATCCTGCCGAGTTTTTGCGTGTCTTTTTAATTAGTCAATGGGACAGCGGTGCGATCTTCGGGCAACCGTATGATGCGCTTGTCCAACTATTCCAAGCGGAGACTGGCTGGGTGATTTTACTGTTTTATTTGATTTCCTATCTAGGGTTTTTCTTTTCGCTTGCCATGCTCTGTTTGCGAAGGAGGAGTCCGCAGTGACCACTTTTCTTGAGGTTAAAAATGTTTCGAAAATTTACAAAAAGAAAACCGCCCTCCAGCCTATTTCCTTACAGGCTGAAGTGGGAGAGTGCATTGTCCTATGTGGTGGAAACGGTGCGGGAAAAAGCACATTGCTAGATATCATAGCGGGGATTTCTGCACCAGGTGCGGGCACCGTTTTGATAAATAAGATTGATATTCAAAAAAATAGACAGAAGTATGTCTCGTTAATCGGCTATATGCCCGATGAGTTTTTTGCCCAAGAAACGCTGACCGTCCGCGAGTTTTTAACCTTTTATGGCACCTTCAGGAAAGTAGCAACTAAGCGAGTTAACGAGGTAATTCAAATCCTCGGCTTGGAAGTGAAAAAGAATGAACCGATTAAAAACCTTTCAAAAGGGATGAGACAACGACTGTTGTTTGGCCAGGCTTGGATTGGTAGTCCTGCCTTACTGATTCTTGATGAACCAACAAATGGGCTGGACCCTTATTGGATCGATATTTTTATTGGCCTGCTTAAGAATATAAAACAAAGCGGGACAACGATTATTTTTTCGACCCATATGATGGACGTTGCTGCAGAGGTTGCGGATCGAATTATATTTATGGAAGATGGAAAACTGCTAGAAACGATAAAAAATGACCACGTAGATCATAATCAATTTATGGTGGAATTGGTCAATCGTTATCGGCGTAAGGAAGAATAAGGTAGGAAATTATGGTTTAATAGAGAGAGAAGAAGATAGAGTGGGGGCGTAGGACATGTCGTACCGTTGGTTAAAAGTAATCGCCATTATCTTGCCTCCCCTGATTATCGGTGGCTTTGAATTGGTCCGTCATAGTTTCTTACTTCATAATCTCTCAATGAACGCAGGAAATTATTTGATTATCGTGTTAACCTTTGCCGTTTCCTATCTGTTCTCCACGTGGATGTTCAAGACGATTGCGGTAAATAACCAGCGTCTGGCAACAGAGCAGGAAATGCGCGCTGTTTATGAAGAAAGAGAACGACTTGCAAAAGAGTTACACGATAACATTGCACAAACGTTATTTTTACTAAAGGTAGATTTAAAAAAGGGAAAAATAGCTGAAGCTAAAGGACTTGTTAATTCAATTGACGCCAATGTTAGACAAGCGATTTATAATTTACGGATGAATCCTGGGGAAAGGATTTCTTTTTCGACGCGAGTGGAGAATTGGCTCAATGAATGGAGTACCGTTTCCGGGATTGACTCGAAGGCCTCCATCCAATTAAAAGAGGGCTACTTCAGTCCAAGCGAAGAAGTTCAGCTGTTTGGTATCCTTCAAGAAGCATTTGCTAATATTCGCAAACATTCTGATGCAAAAAGCGCTGTATTAGTTATTCACATCTCGCCAACAGGGTGGGAAATGACAATTGAAGATGATGGTAAGGGCTTTTCAGTAAATGATATTAAATTAACCCAATATGGTTTAGTCATGTTAAAAGAGCGAGTCGAGAAAATTAATGCTGTGATTGATATTTCCTCTGACAGTAATCAAGGGACGAGAATAACGGTAAAAGGAAGTGGAAAAAGTGGTTCCTTATAGGGTATTGATTGCCGATGACCACCCTCACGCGCGCCAAGCCATTATCGAATTGCTCGAAGATGAAAGCGAATTTTCGATTGTTGGCCAAGCGAAAAATGGTCAGGAAGCAATCCAGCAGTGCGGGGAATACTTTCCTGATATTTTATTAATTGATATTGAAATGCCGATTATGAATGGATTAGAAGCAACGAAAATCATCAAAGAAAAATATCCTTTTATAAAAATTATTATTTTAAGTGTCTCCGATAATGTCGGCGATTTGTTTACAGCCATTCAATATGGTGCACAAGGGTATTTGTTGAAAAATATGGATCCTGATGATTGGCTCCAATATCTCCATTCGATTGTCGATGGCTCGAGTGTGGCAACGAGGGATTTAGCAGGAAAGCTCCTCTATCAATTTAGAGAGCGTGATTTAATGAACGCCCCGGCCATTAGTTCGCTCACCCCACGTGAAAAGGAAATTCTCCTCTTAGTTTCGAAGGGTTTAACAAATAAACTCATTGCCGATAATCTGTTTATTGCCGAAAATACTGTGAAAAATCATATGAAAAATCTACTGGAAAAGCTCGGTCTTGAAAACAGGGTCCAGCTTGCTTCCTATGCAGTTAAATATATTACCAAGTAAAGTTGGGAACCTATTAGTGCTACTTTCTGGCTCGTCTTAATTATACTTGCTTGCAAAATTAATGAAATTGTCTTGCCTTTTATCTATAATAAAATGAAGAAGGACCTTCTGGTTCTTCTTTTTTACAAGATAAGAAGATATAAAATTTTTAACTTTGAGAATTGTCTTTGCTGCAGCGCCTAGGGGCTCGATGGAAAAAATAACTCCCTTTTTTTCATAGGTCACAAGTCAATCCGTCGAAAAGGTTAAAGTGCAACCTTTCCGGCGGCTCGCCCCTGCGCTTGGCTACTTCGTACGCATTAAGGAAGACTAATCTCTGGCGCAGCGAAGCTGCCAGTCGATAAGTTTTCCTATATCGCCCCTGACCAAGGCGCTTGAGCTTTTCTTAATAAGAATTTTGAGAAAAGGAGATAAAAGGCAGTGAACCAAACCAATAATAGTAGTAAACGTTTTAAGTCACTCATTGAAATATTTTTAGTTGCAAGCAAACTTGGTCTAACATCTTTTGGCGGTCCTGTGGCCCATCTAAGTTATTTTTATGAAGAATATGTTCGGCGGAGAAAATGGATGGATGAAAAAGGCTATGCTGATTTAGTTGCTTTGTGTCAATTTCTGCCTGGTCCGGCAAGCAGTCAGGTTGGGATTGGAATCGGTGTTATCCGTGGCGGTTTTTTAGGTGGATTCGTAGCATTCTTAGGATTTACGGCACCCTCTGTTATTGCTCTCATTCTGTTTGCATTAATACTTCAAGGGTTGGAAATTCATGATACTGGCTGGATACACGGATTAAAAATTGTTGCCGTAGCCGTCGTTGCCCATGCAATTTTAGGCATGTCTCAAAAGTTAACCCCTGATATACATAGAAAATCAATTGCTTTATTTGCTTTAGTAGGCACCTTGGTCTGGCAGACTGCCTATGCTCAAGTGGGTATTATTTTGTTAGCTGCAGTTACGGGTTTTCTTATCTTTAAAAAACACGAAGATGATCTTGAAACAACACCCACTATTCATTTTCCCATTTCGCAGTGGTTTGCTACCATTTGTTTAGTTTTATTTTTTGGTTTGCTTATCCTCCTTCCGTTCTTACGGAGTCTAAATTCATCAACTTGGCTTGCCATGTTCGATAGTTTTTATCGCTCGGGTTCGTTGGTTTTTGGCGGCGGCCATGTAGTCCTGCCATTACTTGAACGCGAATTTGTGCCGAGTGGATGGATAAGTAAGGAAGAATTCCTTGCTGGGTATGGTGTGGCTCAAGCGGTACCAGGACCCCTATTTACGTTTGCGGCGTATATAGGGGCCGTTATCAATGGCTGGAAAGGTGGAATCATGGCAACGTTCGCTATTTTCCTACCAGCTTTCCTATTGATACTAGGCACCCTGCCTTTTTGGAATACACTACGACGGAATCCAAAAATAAAAGGAGCCTTAATGGGCGTGAATGCAGCAGTTGTCGGTATTTTGATTGCCGCGTTTTATAATCCGATTTGGACTAGTTACATACTAGCCCAAATTGATTTTGCGTATTCTGCTATCCTATTTAGTATGCTGGTGTTTTGGAAGCTACCGCCCTGGGTCATTGTGATAACGGGAGCGGTTGGGGGTTCGCTTATGACATTAGTATAAAAATAGTATTTACCTTCTCCGTCTTAAAAAAAAGTAGGGTTCGAAAGTCAGTAAGGACATGGTGGTCGGTCAGTAAACGATTAACGAAATTGAACAAATGAAGGACCTTCCTGAAATTTGGAAGGTCCTTCATTTGGGGTTTATTAATTTAGGGAGTTTTCGTTTGGATTGTTGTTTCTCGAATCAATGTCTAAACCCGTACTCATTTTTTCTAATTCCACCGACAAGACATTAAATAGTCATAATCTGTTAAAATCATGTCATTGATTATTATCAACTTCGGTTCAAAAAGGCTTTTGTTCGGTCGAATTGTGGATTAGTAAACAACTCAGTCGGATTACCAGATTCGATAATTTCCCCGTTGTCCATGAAAATGACCTGGTTAGCAACCTCTTTGGCAAATCCCATCTCATGTGTCACCACAATCATAGTCATATGTTCTTCAGCCAGATGCTTCATTACTTGGAGAACTTCGCCGGTTAACTCTGGGTCCAATGCGGAAGTAGGCTCATCAAACAACAGGATTTCAGGGTTCATCATGAGCGCACGAGCAATGGCCACCCGTTGTTTTTGGCCACCCGATAAATGTGCCGGGTAAGACGTTGCCCGATCACTTAGACCAATTTTTTCTAGGAGCTCTGTGCTTCGTTGTTGGATTACGCCAGATTTCTCTTTCTTTACTAATCTAGGAGCGAGTTCAAGATTTTCTTTGACTGTAAGATGCGGAAATAAGTTAAAATGTTGGAACACCATTCCCACCTTGGATGTGATTCTCTTCATCTCCGGTGGTTTCGAGTACATTCCGTCCTTCACTAGATGATCTCCGGATACGAAAATGCTCCCAGCGTCTATTTCTTCGAGGTGGGCCAGACTGCGGAGCAACGTGCTTTTCCCAGAGCCAGAGGGACCGATTACTGCAACCACATCGTTTTTAAATACATCAAAGGTAATCTGTTTTAAGACCTCTAGCTTGCCATAGGATTTTTGGAGGTTAGATACTTCAATGATAGCCACATTCACCACTCCTTCTTATTCAAATTTGAACCGTTTTTCAAGCCATTTAAAGACCATGGTTAATAGGAGGGTCATAATCAAATAAATGATACCAGCTACGAAAAAAGGCACGATTGTAAAGTCACGATTTACGGCAGTCTGTGCAAAGTGTAACAATTCGGGTACAGCAACGGCATAGAGCAGTGCTGTATCTTTGACTAGTGTCACTGATTCGTTTGCCACTGCTGGAAGTGCGATGCGGAACATTTGAGGCAGTATGACCCGAGTCAATGTCTGCCATTTATTCAAACCAAGAACCTGTGATGCTTCATATTGGCCTTTATCAATCGCCAGAAATCCTCCGCGAAAGATTTCGGCAAAATAGGCCGCATAGTTCAAAATAAACCCTAAACAGGCAGCGACAAAACGATCTAGAACTAAATACTCGCCTATCACAGGCAGCATGGGCAGCCCGAAGCATATAAACAGCAGTTGAAGCAGGAGCGGCGTACCACGCATTAGGTAAATATAACCCTGAGCAAGGATGGAAAGAAGTTTACTACTACTACTTACCGCCAGTGTTAAAACAAACCCTAGTGGAATCGACACGACAATAGCAATTATAAACAAAAGGACTGTCATCTGTGCCCCTTCGAGCATAGGTTTAAGGATAGAGATAATATAATCAAAAGTCATAAAAGGATTCCTCCAAAACAAAACAGGGTTCCCATAGGAAATCCTGTTTTGTATTAATTTCGGTAGTGCTAATTACTTTAATACTCTATCTTCACCAAACCACTTTTCTGAAATTTCTGTGGCAGTGCCATCCTCAGTCATCTCATCGAGTGATTCTTGAAGCTTTTTAAGCAATGCTTCATTACCTTTTTTAATGCCTACTCCATATTCTTCAGGAGCAAGGGTTTCACCTAGCACCTTAAAGGTTTCTTTTTCATTAGTCATATAGTAATTAATAACAATCTCATCAATAACTACCGCATCCAAACGGCCACTCTTTAAGTCATTTAATGCGATAACATTGTCAGTGAATTCTGTGACGGTCTTAATTTTAGATTTGATAGGATCAGAGTTTAATGCATCTGCTGCGGAAGAAAGTGATTGGAGACCCACAGCCTTGCCCTCTAAATCATCTAGTTTAGTAAGTTTTGAATCAGATAGGGTGACTACCACCTGTGCATTTTTCAAATAAGGCTTTGTGAAAAGTACCTTCTCTTTACGTTCATCGGTAATCGTGTATCCATTCCAAATGAGATCAATCCGTCCACTGCTTAGCTCAGTTTCTTTCGTTTTCCAGTCAATGGGTTGGAATTTAACCTTTGTTCCCATTTTTTCCGCGGCTGCTTTGGCATAGTCAATGTCAAAACCAACAATCTCATTATTCTTATCGCGGAATCCCATAGGTGCAAATTTATCATCTATGCCAATCACCAGCGTGTTGTCGTCTTTTTCCGCAGATTTAGACGAGCATCCTGTAACGAGCAAAAATGCAGCTGCTAATACTAGAATAATAGTTACAAAACGTTTCATATTAAAAATACCACCTTAATAAAAATATTATACGCTTTAGTACGTTACCATATTATAAGGCTATAACAATAAAGAGTTCAATACCCCGAAAGAAATAATATAATTGGGAAAATTCAAATAGTATTGAGGTGGAGAAGTCGTGGAGACAAGATGCCTTCCTTTATTTCACTTTTTGTCGCCAATCACCTATTTTGTCATGTTTGTGATTTTTGCATTCTTGATTGTATGCTTTACATAAATCTGCACAAATATTGTAGTTTTTTTAGTAAAAGGGTTATTAAATGGCATTGGCTTCGTCAAGGATTCAATTAATTTCCTTCTAGAAAAGAAAAAAACAATTGACATTCAAACCATCATTTGAATATGATATAATCAAACAAACATTTGAATGAGAAGGTGAATACATGAAAAATGGGGATGTTTGCGAAATTACCTGTGTCGATATTGAAAAGACCAGTCGAGTTCAACAACAACTTAAAAAAGATAGAAGTCTCCCAGAAGTAACGAAAATATTTAAAGCCTTGTCGGATGAGACACGCCTGAAAATAGCTTATGCGCTCACTCTCGAAGATGAGCTTTGTGTCTGTGATGTTGCTACTATTGTTGGGGCGACGACGGCTACGGCCTCCCACCATTTGCGTCATCTTAAAAGTATGGGACTTGCCAAATATCGGAAAGAGGGCAAGCTTGTTTATTATTCCCTTGATGACGATCATGTTAACCAATTAATCCATATTGCCTTTAAACATCAAGAGGAGGTGGCTAGCCGTGAATGAGACAAGTGAAAAGCAGGTTTATCGGGTGCAAGGCTTAACCTGAACAAGCTGCGCAGCTAAGTTCGAAAAGAACGTACAGCACCTGGATGGTGTTGTTGACGCAAAAATAAATTTTGGAGCATCAAAACTAACAGTCTATGGAAATACAACGATAGCGGATTTACATGATGCTGGTGCTTTTGATAAGCTGGTGATTTTTCCTGAAAAGGAAAAACAGCCTGTAAAACCGTCGGAACCGTTTTGGAAGCAATATTCACTATTGGGACTCTCATTATTGTTCCTGATAGCAGGCTATATTTTTTCACAAAACAGTCTGTTTGCGGCAGCAATTTTACTCGGAGGATTCCCTCTTTTTAAAACAGGCTTGAAAAACTTAGTCCGGCTTGAGTTTGATATGAAGACATTAATGACAATTGCAATTATTGGTGCAGTGATTATCGGTGAATGGAGTGAAGGGGCTGTTGTTGTTCTCTTATTCGCAATCAGTGAAGTGCTTGAGAGCTATTCAATGGATAAAGCGAGGGCTTCGATTCGCTCACTGATGGAGCATACGCCTACCGAAGCACTTGTCGTCAGAAATGGTCAAGAAATCACCTTGAAAGCAGAAGATATTGAAGTCGGGGACCTAATGATCGTCAAGCCAGGGCAAATGATCGCCATGGATGGTGTTATTGTCGAGGGTTTATCCTCCGTCAATCAAGCGGCTATCACCGGTGAATCGGTTCCAATTGAAAAAGTCCGCGACGACGAAGTATTCGCAGGGACGTTAAATGAAGAAGGATTCTTAAAAGTAAAAGTTACCAAGCTCATCGATGATACAACAATCGCCAAAATTATTCATTTAGTTGAAGAGGCACAGGCCGAGAAAGCTCCATCGCAGCGGTTTATTGATCGTTTTGCCAAGTATTACACACCGGTCATCATGGTGGTTGCTGCTCTCGTTGCGATTATCCCGCCTTTGTTATTTGCAGCCAACTGGCAAGAGTGGATTTATCAAGGACTTGCCGTTCTGGTGGTTGGGTGCCCCTGTGCACTCGTAATTTCCACCCCTGTTTCCATCGTCACCGCAATTGGAAATGCCGCCCGGAATGGTGTGCTCATTAAAGGTGGGAGCTTTTTAGAGGAAGCAGGAGCAATCAAGGCCATAGCTTTTGATAAAACGGGCACACTGACAAAAGGGATTCCAGTCGTTACAGATTTTGTTAATTTTAGTGATGACGAGAATTTATTGGCTATTGTTGCGGCACTTGAAAGTAAGTCACAGCATCCACTTGCAGAGGCCATTATCAAAAAAGCAACGGATAATACCAATGACTACGATGTCGAGCAATTTTCATCTGTTACGGGGATGGGTGTTAAAGGAACGGTGAATGGAACAGATTACCGCGTCGGGAACTTACGATTATTTGAAGAAATTCCTGAGAATATTATGAAACAAATTATCGTACTAAGAAACCAAGGCAAAACAGTGATGATTGTTGGGAATGATAAGGATATTCTTGCGTTAATTGCTGTTGCCGATGAAGTGCGGGAAAGTAGCCGGAAGGTCATTGAGCGACTCCATCAGCTCGGTATCCAACAGACGATTTTATTAACAGGGGACAACCATGCTACTGCTGAGGCAATTGGCCGTCATGTAGGTGTTACCAGTATCGAAGCGGAGTTGCTTCCACAGGATAAAGTAGCGTTTATTAAAAAACTAAAAGCTCAGTATGGTCGTGTGGCAATGGTTGGTGATGGCATCAATGATGCACCGGCACTCGCTACGGCAACGGTCGGAATTGCGATGGGCGGGGCAGGAAGTAATACCGCACTTGAAACCGCTGATATTGCCTTAATGAATGATGATCTAAAAAAACTTCCCTTTACGATAAAGTTGAGTCGAAAAACATTGCAAATCATCAAGCAAAATATAACGTTTTCACTTGCTATTAAACTGTTGGCGCTGCTGCTTGTGATTCCAGGCTGGCTAACGTTGTGGATCGCCATTTTCGCTGATATGGGAATGACATTGCTTGTGACCCTAAACGGATTACGACTTTTAAGGGTGAAGGAATAGCACACTTCCGTGTAAAAGACGATAAATAAAGAGTTGAAAAACTAACGTTAATCGGTGAGTTCTAGATATAGAAAATCAATGAACCGAGTAAAGAGAGAGCTCTTGGGGGGATAAACATGGGTCATCATCACGGTCATTCACATGATCATGGTCATTCACACACTGGAAATAAAAAAGCTTTACTGAGTGCCTTCCTATTAATTGCAGCGTTTATGGTCGTAGAGGTTATTGGTGGCATCTTAACAAATAGCTTGGCATTATTGTCTGACGCGGGCCATATGTTGAGTGATGCCGCAGCACTGGGCCTTAGTTTTTATGCAATAAAGCTTGGCGAGAAACAAGTATCGCAAGCAAAAACCTATGGATATAAACGATTTGAAATTATCGCAGCGGCGCTGAATGGAATCACGCTTGTTGTTATTGCTCTTTATATCTTTTTTGAGGCTTCCCGCAGGCTTTTCGATCCGCCTGAGGTGCAGAGTTCAGGGATGCTCCTGATTTCCGTCATTGGATTAATAGTCAATATTCTCGCTGCATGGATGTTAATGAAGGGTGATAAGGACGAAAATTTGAATGTTAGAAGTGCCTTCTTACATGTGCTAGGTGATATGCTTGGGTCTGTCGGTGCAATTGTCGCCGCATTGCTGATCATGTTTTTCGACTGGGGTATTGCTGATCCTATCGCCAGCATCATTGTTGCCGCATTGATTCTAGTCAGTGGTTACAGGGTTACAAAGAATTCCTTTCATATCTTAATGGAAGGCGCCCCTTCGCAAATTGATATGAAGCAAGTAAAAGAGGCCCTCGGCAGAATTCCGATGGTGAAGGAAGTCCATGATCTGCATATTTGGACAATTACCTCGGGATATCCGGTCTTAAGCTGTCATATGA
>JAIMAD010000107.1 GCA_023512145.1 Bacillus sp. (in: firmicutes)
CTGTAACAGCGACAACAACTGTCATAATTGGCCCAATGATACCTGCTTGAATAGCCACTTGGCTAAGTAACACAAGGCCCAGTATCGTGATCACTGCACCACCAACAGATTTCGGCAAACGCATTCCAGCTTCGCGAATTAATTCAAACGTAAGGACCATAAAAATAGCTTCTACAAGGATCGGGTAGGGGAGGGATTCACGACTGACCGCTATCCTTAGTAATAGAGGGGTTTGTAGCAAATCCTGGTGAAAGGTTGTCATAGCTACAAAAAAAGCAGGAAGAATCAGCGTAATAAAAAGGCCTAAAAAGCGAATCCACCTGGTAAAGGTTGCAATTAACGAACCATTATAATAATCCTCATTCGAATGAAGAAATTCGACAAATACAGCTGGCGCCGTTAGGACAAAGGGCGTGCCATCCGTCAAAATGGCAACCTTCCCCTCTAGCAAGCTGGCTGTAACCCGATCAGGACGTTCTGTGCTGTATACAGTTGGAAAAGGTGACCATCTTGATTCAGCAATCAATGATTCTATGTAGTGACTTTCCAGGATTGCGTCGATATCAATCTGCGATAGTCTTTGTTCAACTTCTGCTACCACCTTCTCAGCAGCGATCCCTTTGATATACACGATACTTATCATCGTTTTCGTCTGTTTACCCAATTTTAAATATTTTACCTTTAGAGCGGAATTTCGAATTTTTCTACGAATCAGCAACAAATTCGTTTCAATATTTTCAACGAACCCCTCGCGAGGGCCGCGAACAACCTGTTCAGTAACTGACTCCTTCACTGCCCGACCTGTTTCGTTAACGGTATTAAATATAACAGCATGATCCATTCCATCAAGAATTAACACTGTATAACCGGTCAAAATATAATCAATGACTGTTTCCATACTGCTCAAATCATTACCTAGATTCATGGCAAGTGGATTTCGTATAAATGATTTAATCGTATTAGAGGTACCTTCTCCTATTGACACTATATAGGTAGCTAATTCTTTCTTAACGTTACTCAATGCTTGAATACTTACTAACTCTTGTAAATAGATAAGATAACCTGATTTTTTTTCTAGTTGAACCGAATGCACTACCAAATCATCACAAGTGTCAAATACATCATTTATTTTCAACATATTCTCTTTGAGGGATGATGAAAGCATGCTTGGTTGTGAATCACTTTGATTCATTAACCTTTTCTTAAAAAATGATTTCTTCATCAACCAGACACCTCCTTATAAGTTAGTGTTCTAATAAAAGAATTTATTATTCCTAAAAAACTAGATTTATTCACCCTCAATATTCCCAAAACAAAAACCGCACAGATTGTTGAACCTGTGCGGTTTTTGTTTTGGAATTACTAAAATTGTATTTGATTTTCGTTGAAAACATTATTACAATGTGAGCCAAGTTTCGACTATTTTATGCAACTTTTGGATCAAGGACAGCATACCCTAGTTTTTGAACGATAGTTATCAGTTGTTCTGCTGTTACTAGTTCTTCGTTAAATAGTACTTTTACTTTACTAAAGTTAAAAAGTACTTTCACTTCCTGGACCCCATTTTGTTTTGAAAGTGTTCCCTCAATTTTTTTAATACAGCTTGGACAAGTGAGTGGCTCTAACTGAAGTTTGATCGTTTTCATTTTGATTTCCCCTTTCTTAATTCCTTGTCTTAATCATAAGATAAAAACCATACTAAAACCTTGTCTGCCGTCAATTTTCGAAAAAATTCCATAGTGAACAAAAAAATCGAAATGGTGTCTGACACCATTTCGCTGTGCTTGATTTTAATCACTATTTTTGATAGCCATATCAATTTTCAGGTTTTTCTCTCCACTCACTTCTAATGGAGAAAGACGAGGAAAATCAGTCAAAATGGCTAAGAGACCAAAAACTCCAATTAATAGCGGGTAATAGGAATAGGGTAATATACTTACTGGAGAAATACCTGCTACCCCAGCTGCAACGAGCAATTGTGCACCATATGGAATTAATCCTTGAATACAACAAGAAAAAAGATCTAGCAAACTTGCGGATTTGCGTGGATCAATTTTATACTTTTCGGCAATATCTTTGGCAAGTGGACCGGTAATAATAATTGAAATCGTGTTATTTGCTGTTGAAAGGTCTGTTAAACCAACAAGCGCTGCAATGCTAAATTCAGCACCTTTTTTTGATTTAATATTTCGAGTCAACTTAAAAAGAAGGTAATCAATACCTCCGTTATGTTTGATTACTGCCACCATCCCAGCAATTAATATCGCTAGGAACGAAATTTCATACATCCCAGCCATTCCAACGTTGATTTTTTGAATGAATTCCATAAAATGATAACTGCCATCTACTAATCCAATTGTTCCTGCAAAGACAATACCAAATGAAAGAACGAGGAACACATTGACCCCTGCTAAGGCAGTAATAAGGACACCAATATATGGTAAAATTTCCAACCAACTAAAGGAATGTTGGCTGATATTTGCTTGTTCACCCATTGTTAAAATGCCGAGTATGGCACAGGTAATTATGGCCGCTGGTAAGACAATGAGGAAATTCACTTTAAACTTATCCTTCATTTTCGTCCCTTGTGTTCTAACAGCTGCGATTGTTGTATCCGAAATAATAGACAAGTTATCTCCAAACATGGCGCCACCAATAACTGCTGCCATGGATAGAGCAAGCGTAATATCTGTTTGCTCGCTAATTCCGACTCCAATTGGTGCAAGTGCTACAATCGTTCCCACACTGGTCCCCATTGATAAGGAAATAAAACAAGCGATAATAAAAACACCAACCATTAGTAAATTTTGCGGGATAATCGATAAGGCAAGATTCACCGTTGAATCAACGGCCCCCATCCCTTTTGCAACTTCAGAAAAAGCACCAGCTAAAAGGAAAATTACAACCATTAGTATTATGTTCGAGTTCCCGGCACCTTTTGTAAAGATCTCTACCTTATCATTAAACGTTGCTTTTCGATTCATTGCTAAAGCAACAGCGCCCGCAATAACAATTGCCACCAAAACTGGAAATTTATAAAAATCACCTGTAATAATACCAGAACCGATAAATAAAATTAAAAATACAGCAAACGGTATTAAAGCCCATGGATTTCTTTTTTTGTCTGCAGTCATGATAAACACCTCACTATCTTAAATTCGCATAAAAAAACTACTTCTTTTTTTAAAACAAGAAGTGGTCTTATATTCTATAAAACAGTCCTTATTTTTCAAGTCTTTTCCTTGCTGAAATTGGTACAGCACTCAAAAATTTTTAGTTCGCTGCCGAGACTTTTTTAAGATGCTTCCGACGTGCACTCTTTATAAAAAGTTAATTGTATTCTCTTTTTTAAAACAAATTTAAGAATACAATAAATAATTCTATTACACAAGGTTATTTTAATATAAAACTAGCTTTAGTCCAAGTAGCAAAAACAGTTGTCAATGCCACTAAAACCATAAGAAATAATATCTAATTTTAAGGATATGCACTCATTCGAAACTTTTCAAAAGCAATTTCTTCTTTTTATGGTTTTTAAGTATTAGTCAAAACTATAAAGGGCTACCAAGAGAATTCATCTCAGGTAGCCCTTTTATTGTTTTACTTATTTCTCAACCGCATCAATATCATTAGTCTTTTTGTATTCGTATTTTGATCGGTCGACTGGAATAAAGGTGTCAGGTTTGTAGAACCGTAATAGATCTCCATCCACTACTTTATCTGAGAGAGATAATTTATGTTCTACTGATATTTGATATTTCTGAGCCTCTTCTAACTTATCCTTTGCTAATATCATTCCAGTGGTTGAATTATAGAATTTACCATCAACAGCGGTGATTGTCGGACTTACAAAGTCTCCATTTCGGAAAGGGACAAGGTCATCATGCTGTTCCGATAATAGATCTGTTCCAAATTGTACATTTTCTTTTGTATCAGTTCCTAACAAATGAAGAAGTGTTGGAAGAATATCTATTTGCCCACCGAATTCGTGGTTAACTCCACCCTCTGCGCCAGGTACACGAATAAATAATGGTACACGTTGTAAACCAGAACTTTCAAAAGGTGTAATTTCTTTTCCAAGAACTTCTTCCATAGCTTTATTATGATTTTCTGAAATCCCATAATGATCTCCATACATAACAATAATGGAATTATCATAAAGGCCTGATTCTTTCAAATAAGCAAAGAATTGCTCCAACGCTTCGTCTGCATAACGAGCAGTCTGGAAGTACGTGTCAACAGATTTATCACCCGTTGTATGAGGGGCAATTGTAGCATCTTCGTCATCAATTGGATAAGGATAATGGTGTGATACTGTCATAAATTTCGAATAAAAAGGCTGTGGCAGTGATTCTAAGAGTGGAATGGATTGCTCAAAGAACGGTTTATCCATTAATCCATAGTCCGCTAGGTCTTCAGTGTTCATATTATAATAGCTTGAATCAAAAAACTTGTTATATCCAAATGATTTATAGATTTCATTACGATTCCAAAAGCTTCCAGAGTTCCCGTGGAACACTGCAGATGTATAGCCCTGTTGCGCCAAGATAGCTGGAGCAGCTTGGTATGTGTTTACCCCTTTTGTTGTAAAGGCTGATCCTTGTGGTAACCCATATAATGAATTTTCCAGCATAAACTCAGCATCAGCTGTTTTACCTTGGGCGGTTTGATGGAAGAAATTATCAAAATACATTGTGTTTTCTTCACTCGTCAATGAATTTAAAAATGGTGTTACTTCTTCTCCATTTAATTTGTAATCAATAAGGAAGTTTTGCATGGATTCAAGATGTAAATAAATTACATTCATTCCTTTTCCGGCACCAAAGTAAACCGGGTTTGGTTCTGCATAATTAGATTTTGTGTAGTTAATGACCTCTGTTATATCATTGCTATCTGCAAAAACCCTTTGTGCAGATGCTTTTGTACTTTTAACAGCATCATAAATAGTGTAATTGTACATGCCTAAATATTTCACAATATAAGTTCGGTCAAATCCTCTTGTCAATAATTGAGGACGATCTATTTCTGCTAAAGCAAGATTCGCACAAGAAATAGCCAATGACATTGAAAATATTGCAGCCATTTTCCCGCGATGCATATCCTTGGCCTCCATTTTCACAAACCGAAATGCAAGGAATGCAATTAAGAGAATAACATCAATGAAGAATAAAAAATCATAGGGGCTTAATAGTGAGATCACACTACCGCTTACATCACCAAAATTTTGGGTCTGAGTTAACGTCGGTAACGTAATAAAATCATTAAAGAATCGGTAAAATAAAATATTGGCATATAAAAGAGCAGATAAAAGAAAATCAATGACAATCAGCCCAATATATTTTTTTCGACCTTTGAAAAATAAAGCAATACCTAGTAAAAATAAAGCAGAACCTAATGGATTGATAAATAATAAAAACTTCTGAATAGAATTTTCAATTCCTAGGTCAAACTGTGTTAATTGGACAATATATGTTTTCATCCACAGGAAGAATACTGCCAAAAAGAAAAAACCAATATATTTATTGAAAAGACTTTGACCTTTTTGAAATAAGTTATTCATATTGCACCTACCTTTTTAAACATTTTTATTATTTTAGTCATTTTTAATGAAAATTTTAAGTTCATACAACTCAATATCAATCATAACAATAAAATATGAACAATCTATTAAATAGTCACAATTTTTTTATACGCCAACAAGATTCTTACTATACTCTTTTTTTCTAAAATGTCAATTCCAGTACATACATACTCTTCTCAAAACAGACATCCAGCAATTCCTTGAGCCTTCTGGCGAATTTACCTACTCATAAGCAAAAAGCCGCACGAGTGAAATAATCACTGTACGGCTTTATATTATTTGGAAGTACTCTCTGCTAAGACTCTGAAACAACTGAGCTAGTACAAGCTTACTTAATACTTATTCGGTACTTTCCTCTTTGTTTTTAATGAGATATATAAGATATTTCTGTACACTAACATATATCCCGGTAATCACTATCGTAATCAAAACTGGAAGTAACCATCCAAGTCCTTCGTTATATAGAGGAAGTGAGTTTTCATAAAATGATACAATTGGAGCCATCCATCTGAAATAGTCAATTTCAAGTAGTTGACACAATGTTTTCAAACCATCGATTGTACTGATCATTAACGTTACTGCAGTCGCAGCTACATAAACAAGACGTGCATGATTGAAAAATAAAGACAAGAATGTAAGCAGAATTAAAACAATGGCAAGTGGATATAAAAACATTAACACAGGAATTGAAAATGTAATGATATTCGATAATCCAAAGTTTGCAACAATGAATGACACTAACGAAAAGAAAAGAACAAATAGTTTATAGCTAACCTTTGGTAAAAGTGAGTGGAAATATTCACCACAGGCAGTCATCAATCCGACACTAGTCGTAAGACAAGCGAGTAAGATAACAATTGAAAGCATCACTGTTCCTAACGTTCCAAAATAATAAGATGCTGCACTTCCTAGGACAGGTCCACCTGTATCAAAAAGTCCGAATGCTTCCGTGCTCGTTGCCCCTAAATAGGCAATACCTACATAGATGATTCCAAGAAATAGTGTCGCGACAATCCCTGATTTTGCCGCTGCCAAAAGGATTCCACGCGTCGACGTTACACCCATCGCACGAATGGCATTGATGACGATAATTCCAAATACGAGCGATGCAAGGGCATCCATCGTGTTATACCCTTCAGTAAAACCTTTCATAAACGCACCATTTGCATATGACTCTTGTGGCGCATCAAATGAACCCAAAGGATTTACAATAACCATGACCAATAAGATAAGCAGAAGAATGATGATTGCCGGTGATAATATTTTCCCAATGCGATCGACAAGCTTTGCCGGGTTTAATGACAACCAAAGTGTGATAATAAAAAAGAGCGCCGTGAAAACAATCATGCCAACCTGTCCGAAACCTTCACTTACAAATGGCGCGATACCGATATCATACGCAACTGCGCCTGTCCTCGGTGCAGCAAAAAACGGTCCGATCGTTAAATAAAGGAGAGACGTAAAAATGACACCATAAAGCGGATGAACCCGACTTGCAAGCTCCTGTAGGTTCTTACTCCCAGAAACGCCCATAGCCAAAATCCCGAGAAAGGGCAACCCGATGCCTGTAATCAAAAATCCTGCAACTGCTTGCCAAACATTCCATCCCGCATTTTGACCGAGTGATGCTGGGAAAATTAGATTCCCTGCTCCGAAAAATAAGGCAAACAACATAACTCCAATGATGAAATACTTAGAAAATGGTAACCTATTTTGCATATCATATGTCCTCCAAGATGTATTTACCAAATTCAACGAAATCCGAAGATGATTTTTAAAATTTAGTTTTATATATAACGTGAATCATATTACTATTTTCAACAATAAATTGCAATCTATTTTTTGAACTATTAGAAAATTTTGAAGTGACAATAATTTACAGCATCTTTCCGTTAGTTATCATACTGGAAAACAACCTTTTGGTTGTACTTCAAATTAACGAGGAGAAACTTCATCTCTGACATTGTGCGAATAAATCATAAAAAAAGGAATTCCATTAAAGAATCCCTTCCCTTCTACATTATTGCTTTGGTGGACTTAATTGCTCGATACAGTCCTGAACAAGAGTTACTCCCTGACTCATTGCGGCACCCCCGCCAATAGCTGCTGCAACACCTATGGCCTCAAAAATTTCCTTTTCACTACAGCCATGGTCAAGACATCCTTTTGTATGATAAATGATACAATATTCGTCCTGTGAGTGAACACTGATTCCAAGTGCAATTAATTGTTTGTTTTTTTTCGTAATTTCTCCTTCTTCAAAACAGGTTTCTGTAAATTCATTGTAGGCACTTACCAGTTCAGGCATACTCTCCGTGTAACTTCCAATCCCCAACTTAAAACGATTCAAATCTGTTTGTTTTGAGTTATTAAAACCCGATCCAGTCTGAGTCTGATCCAAGGTACTCCCTCCCTTTCTGTCCCCTCAAATAAGATAAGGGCTATACAAATCGATTTATCCATCGTATTTGTTTTGTGCAGTTCTGATTTTCACTAACTAGTCTTTAGGATTCCTTTTTGTGCTAGATAAATCCTTTTCTTCGGCAAATTCGGTGTTATAATTAAGTTTTCCTGGCACCGGACGATTCACATTTTCTTCAACAGCATTTTCTTGTCTCATAAATAAAGATAAACAAACGATGCCACTAAGACCTACAAGGCCATAAATTAGCCTTGAAAGAAAAGTATTTTCCCCAAATAATGCTGATACTAAATTGAATTGAAAAAAACCGATTAAACCCCAATTAATTGCTCCGATTATAACTAAAGCTAATGCAATATTTTGTAAAGTTTTCAACGTTAAACCCTCCTATTTTATTAGTTGCAAGTAGTTCAACCGCTTAAAAAACCATTTGAATGCACCTGAAAGTTCTTCTTAGTCATTTTTTCAATCGTTTTATCGCGGTTTATTTTATTATTAGGATACGAACTTAAATTTATACCAAAAAAATTTCCTCAATTTAATACTAATTATGTGAAATACTCAATTTTTGCTTGGGGAAAATACTTGTTGATATATCCTCCAAGCGTACCTTTAATATCCTCTTGCTCATTATCTTGATAAACAAACTTGCTGATTCCGTAACGACCCCATTTCCATTTCCTTTTCGATTCGTCAAGTTCGAGTTTTGTCATTGGGTAATTTTTTTCAATGACTCGTTTAGCTGGTCTCGTAAACCTGTGTTGAATCATTTCAAAAGTTATATCTTTTTTTGCCGCATCTGGAAGCTGAGATTCCAACCTTTCCATCATTTCTTTATACCCTTCTTTCCAACCTTCATGTAGATAAATGGGCGCAATAATGAAGCCTAATGGATAGCCTGCCGCGGCAACTTTACCCGCAGCCTCAATTCTTTCAGGAAGTCTTGATGTCCCTGGTTCAAAATTCTTGATAATATAATCATCATTTATACTAAAACGAAAGCGAGTTCGACCATTATGCTTGGCATCTAGTAAATGATCGACATGGGCAAATTTTGTCACGAATCGTAACTTACCATGTTCAGATTGACCGAAGAAATCAATTGCTTTTTTTAAGGAATGGGTTAAATGGTCAACACCAACAATATCTGACGTACAGGATGCTTCAAATCTAGTTGATTCTGGTGCACGTTCCTTCATATAATTATCCGCAGCCTCAAAAATATCTTCAAGATTGACATAGGTACGAATATAGGGTTTACTGCCCATTGTCGTTTGTAAATAGCAATAATGACAATGGCCCATACATCCTGTTACAAAAGGGATGGCATATTCTGCCGATGGTTTCGAAGTATCAAACTTTAACGTTTTTCGAACTCCAACAACCAATGTCGATTTTGCGATCCGATATTTTTGAAAATCCGTATCTCCAGGTAAATTTCGAATTTGATTATGCGAGGTTGTTTGCCTGATTTCGATGCCCATATCCTCAAATTTAGTTACTAACGTTTTTCCAAGTGGATAGTCCATCGCACCTGGTTCAACATAAACGAGTTGTGGAACAAATGGTTTAACCATAATAATCCTCCAACTCAGTTATCCCAAATGCCTCTTGATAGGCAAATTCGGCTTCGTTTTCCGTTGCATACACTGCGATTTCATCTGTTAATGGATAATAGGTTTCGTACAAGAATAGTGCAAGCTGATTTGGGGAATCTGGATTTTGAACAACAGCAGCTTCTTGAACATTTGCGACATCTTGTGCGTGGGGGTTCCGAATAATGATATAAACGATTTGTCCCGGTTGATATGATTCGTAACTGGCCATTTGTCCACCTAACCCTTTCGCTTCATTTCAATACTATTCTTCTCCATTAGAATATTTTTAATATCTGGAAAATTATTTCTACGTGTTACCTTTGACAGAGGTAGGATTTTTCGATAGGCTTTTCTTTTCCTTAAAAATGGCATTAAATCAACTTTCGCAATGTTCAATCTTCCAAGAAAAGCAACGTAGTTGTCGAATTGATAAATATTTTCCAATTTAACATGTAAATTTTTTTTATATTTAGAGATAAAACAAGCAGATGACCAACTGGTATTGTCCATTAGCTAATGGGTATACAATTGTATAATAATGACATTTAAGATACTTTTCTAAAAAACATTGATATATCAAAAAAAATAAAGAGGCCAATTCATATGCGAATTGAACTCTTTATTTTGGTGTGAATTTATTTTTTCTACCTTAAAACGGAACTACTAAGAATAATTCCCAAACTTGTTTTTATTTCACTGGTTCAGGAAATTGGGGCTGGTTTCGTTTGTTTTCCTTTTGAATAAAAATTCTCTTTATTGTAAGGTTAATTCTGGAAACAACAGGTTTAAGACTTTAATTGTTAAGCGGCGTCCTTCACCCTTATAAACATAAGAATGTATATGCATGGCCGGGTTAAAGTTAGCTTCAATAATCGTATATCCTGGTTCTTCTTTGGTACTAGGGACAGTGTAATCTGGAATAATAAAATCAACCCCGCAAACTTTTGCGCCAATTGCTCGAGTTATTTCTATTGCATCCTGTTTGTAACTATCATCAATTTTATCAGTATAGTCAAAGGAATCGCCACCAGTACTGATATTGGAATTTTCCCGTAAATAAACAATGACATCCTTTTCAGGAATACTTTCCGGTATGTACCCCTGCCCTTTTAGCATTAATTTCTCGATATCCCCGAGATGAATTTTCTCAAGTGGTGCCCGATGATTTTCTCCCCGTAAAGGATCTTTATTCTTTTTAACAACCAATTCTTTAATTGTTCCTTTCCCATCCCCGACCACATTGGCGGGAACACGTAAAAGAATTGCAGCTACTTCATCATCAATAACAAAGAAACGATATTCTGTTCCTTCGATGAATTCTTCGACCAATACAGCCCGATCTTCTTTAAATGCAAAATCGATTGCCGAATCAAAGTCTTCTTGAGAGGGACTATCTTTAAAAATAGAGATACCAATTCCGTAGTTAGTCGATTTCGGTTTAATGACAATACTTCTATTTATATAACTC
>JAIMAD010000108.1 GCA_023512145.1 Bacillus sp. (in: firmicutes)
ATCCTAATGCGCGTGCCGATGCTGATGCCCATGCTAGATTGCAGGAAAATGGAAACCGCCGTCAAGCGTCCTGGCATTTGCAAATCGATGATAAACAATGTATTCAGTCCATTCCATTCAATGAGATCGCCTTGGCTGCAGGGGATGGCAAAGGACCAGGTAATAGGACATCAATCCATATTGAAATTTGTGTAAACAGTGACGGGGATTATAAAAAGGCAGTAGCCAAAACGGCAGAAGTAACCAGACAATTAATGGAACAATTCAACATTTCCGGCTTTAATGTCGTGCAGCATAACAAATGGTCAGGTAAAAATTGCCCATCAATCATGAGGAGTGGCAGAAAGGGTATTACCTGGGGCGATTTTATAAACCTTATAAGTGGTGTACAAGTAGAGCCTAAACCAACTCCACAACCATCACCCGTACAAGTCAAACCTTCACAAACGCTTTTAAAAGAAGGTTCAAAAGGTGCTGCTGTTAAGAAGCTGCAGGAAGATTTAATCAAAGCAGACGAGAAGCTTCCAAGGTTCGGTGCAGACGGGGATTTTGGTGAAGAGACAAGTAATGCTGTTAAAGCCTTCCAAGCCCGTCGCGGTCTAACTGTGGATGGTATCGCAGGACCAAACACCTTAGCAAAACTAGAAGAAGTATTGAAACCCAAACCAGCACCGGTACAACCAGCACCGATAAGGCTTGATGATATTCCCTATCCTGGACAATTAATCAAGGAAGGTTCTAGGGGCTTAAATGTACAACGTGTACAGCGTGTCGTAGGTGTAAATCCTGATGGCATTTTCGGAGCGAAAACAAAAGCGGCTGTCAAAGCGTATCAATCAAGGCATGGTTTAGTTGCCGATGGTATTGTTGGGCCTGCAACTTGGTCGGTTCTGTTCTAAATGGTAGTAGCCCCTTCTCCTAATCAAGAGGGGGCTCTTTTTATTTTTCGAGATAAAATGTATATCCTTCACGGTCGACTACTAGTTCCTTAATTTCGTCCGTCATCGATTGATTTAATCGAAACAAAGCCATCTCTTTGGCCTTCTTCTGTGTGGTCCCAAAACAGTTCCAGACCGAGCAATTACTGTTGCTCGCCATTGCCATGTAGCCATCACCTTGATTGTATATTCTTACTTTAACCAGCTTCTCATTATGAAATAACAACATCCTGCCTCACACCTTACATAGTTTATACTAGGTGTATTAGACATTATTAGGGAATATCCTTGTTACAAAATTGTGAAATCCTTCAATTTAAGGTGGGAATTAATGTTACTATTGATTATATAAGGAAAAAAGGCGAGGTATTTATTTAAAAAAAGCCCCTTCACTTAATTAAGAGGGGCTTTTTTTAACTTATTCACTAATTCCGTTATGTCCTTGCCATCGCAAATAACCTTTTCTAATTCCGCCCCGTAGGGCATATATCTTTGAATTTTCTTCCAAAACTTAAAGGCTACTAGTTCGGGTTTATTACCTCCTAATGGGAATGATCCACTTTGGGAGACTTTATTTTCAGATGTTATGTAGTGAATCTGTATTATTACGTTCATTTTCCTCTACCTCAAATAGTTTCTTCAGTTTTACATCCATATTGGTCATCATTTCATAAAACATGACTATTCTCTGAATTTCATAAGGAGTTTAACCGTTTTCCTGAAATCCTTCACATAGTTTTTCCCATTAATTCATTATGTTTTACACCTCATACTTATTTTATCGAATAAAAATTTCTTATCCAACCAAATCATATATTTCATGGCATAAATGTGGAAAAATTAATTGAGATTGTATATATAGATTTTCTGCTTGAATACCCAAAAGGGAGATGGAAAAAAGTGATTAAAGATATTCTTAAATTATATAGGAAAATAATCACCGAACATTTTTTAAAAATCCTGCCCCAATCCTGCCCCAACTCTCTATTTTTAAAATATAGATAAGCTATTTCTAAAAAGAGAACAAAAGAAAATCCCTTGCGGCACAAGGGATTGGAGAATACTTGCTATATGTCCCAGAGAGGATTCGAACCTCCGACCTACAGTTTAGGAAACTGTTGCTCTATCCTACTGAGCTACTGAGACAATTAATAGGAACCTTTATATTATAAGGAGTTAAACGGAAAAGGTCAATAAAAAGTTGAAGTTAACAAAAAGAAATGTTTTTTTCATGTGTCTGCGCATGACATAAAGTTATTAAAAGTAAAAAAGTTCAAAGTTTGTTCAATACTTCACAATCTTTTTTTCTTTATTCATGCTATGATGAAATAACAAAGGAACATCATGTAATTCATTATGAGAATTTGTGGTATACATAATTTATTTTAGCAAACATCTTTTTTTTTAGATGATTATGTGAAATGTTTCACAAAGTTTAACTGATGGAGGGATTAGTAATGGCAGTCAAAGAAAAGGTAGTTATTGAAACGCAAAATGTTTCCGAGAAGATTGATGAATTGGTAGGTAATGGTTTAAAGGCATTGGATGAATTTAATGCATTTGACCAGGAGAAGATAGATGAAATTGTCAAACAAATGGCGTTAGCTGGCCTTGATCAGCATATGCAGCTTGCAAAACTAGCTATTGAAGAGACTAAAAGAGGCGTTTATGAAGACAAAATTATTAAAAATATGTTTGCCACTGAGTATGTCTATCACAATATTAAATACGATAAAACCGTTGGGATCATAAGTGAAAACGAGTACGAGGGCATGATGGAAATTGCTGAGCCTGTTGGTGTTGTGGCAGGGGTAACTCCAGTAACAAATCCAACTTCGACGACAATGTTTAAAGCACTCATCTCGATAAAAACGAGAAATCCAATTATTTTTGCCTTCCACCCATCTGCACAACGATGTAGCAGTGAGGCGGCACGGGTATTAAGAGATGCTGCAATCATGGCTGGAGCGCCTAAGAATTGCATTCAATGGATTGAGACACCAAGCCTTGAGGCTACACAAACATTGATGAACCATCAGAAAATTTCACTCATTCTTGCCACAGGCGGTGCTGGTATGGTTAAAGCAGCTTACAGTTCTGGTAAACCTGCACTTGGAGTCGGACCTGGTAATGTTCCCTGTTATATAGAAAAAACAGCTAACCTATTTCAAGCTGTAAATGATTTGATTTTATCCAAAACGTTTGACAATGGCATGATATGTGCTTCAGAACAGGCAGTTATTATTGATAAAGACATTTATGATGAAGTTAAAAAAGAAATGATTGCCAATAATTGTTATTTTTTAAATGAGGAAGAAAAGGGAAAAGTCGAAAAGTTAGTTATCAATGAAGTATCATGCGCTGTTAATGCTGCTATTGTGGGCATGCCTGCAGACAAAATTGCCCAAATGGCCGGAGTAAATGTTCCTGAAGGTACAAAAATACTCTTGGCTGAGTTAATCGGTGTCGGCCCTGATTACCCGCTCTCAAGGGAAAAATTAAGTCCAGTTTTAGCATGTTACAAAGTAAGTGGTTTAGAAGAAGGATTAAATAGAGCTGAGGAAATGCTTAAGTTTGGCGGGTTAGGCCACTCCGCGGTCATTCACACTACTGATGAAAATGCGATAAGAGAGTTTGGGATGAGGATGAAGGCCGGACGAATCATTGTCAATTCCCCATCCTCTCAAGGGGCAATCGGTGATATTTATAATGCCTATATGCCTTCATTGACGCTCGGTTGTGGGACGTATGGAGGAAACTCCGTTTCGACTAACGTAGGTGCCCAACACATGATAAATATTAAAAAAGTTGCCAAAAGGAATGTGAATATGCAATGGTTTAAAGTTCCTTCTAAAATCTATTTTGAAAAGAATTCGACCCAATATTTAGCCAAAATGCCAAAGATAACGAAAGCCTTCATTGTAACCGACCCAGGTATGGTGAAATTGGGCTATGTGGATAAAGTGCTTTACTATTTGAGAAAACGTCCAGATTATGTGCATTGTGAAATTTTTTCAGATGTGGAACCAGATCCATCCATTGATACTGTGATGAAAGGTGCAGAAATGATGGCGAAATTCCAACCGGATGTCATCATTGCCCTTGGTGGGGGGTCTGCGATGGATGCTGCCAAAGGGATGTGGTTATTTTATGAGCATCCAGAAGCTGAATTCTTTGGTCTTAAACAGAAATTCTTAGATATCCGTAAACGAATTGTTAAATACCCTAAGTTAGGTGGAAAGGCACAATTCGTGGCGATTCCGACGACCTCTGGAACTGGATCGGAAGTAACGTCATTTTCAGTTATTACCGATAAAGAGGCAAATATTAAATACCCGCTTGCCGATTATGAATTGACACCAGATGTGGCAATCATTGATCCACAGTTTGTTATGACCGTGCCAAAACATATTACCGCAGATACAGGCATGGACGTATTGACACACGCCATTGAATCATATGTTTCTTGCATGGCAAATGACTTCACGGACGGACTTGCAATCAAAGCCATCCAACTAATTGTTGAATACCTACCAAGAGCCTACAGAAATGGTAATGACGAATTGGCACGCGAGAAGGTGCATAATGCATCAACGATTGCTGGTATGGCTTTTGCCAATGCCTTCCTTGGCATAAACCATAGCCTTGCACATAAACTCGGGTCAGAATTCCATATTGCGCATGGCCGTGCCAATACCATTTTATTGCCTCATGTGATTCGGTATAATGCAACAAAACCTAAAAAGTTTACAGCATTTCCGAAATATAATCATTTCATCGCTGATAAGCGTTATGCCGAAATTGCCAGGATAATTGGACTTCCTGCCCGGACAACGGAAGAGGGCGTCGAAAGCCTCGTTCGGGCAATCATAACATTGGCTAAAGAAATGGATATACCAATGAGCATTGAAGCAAATAATGTCGACAAAGACCTTTTTGAAAGCAAGGTTGACTACTTAGCAGAGCGCGCATTTGAAGACCAATGTACAACAGCTAATCCAAAACTTCCATTAATAACAGAATTAGCAGAAATATACCGTCTAGCATTTAAGGGAGTTTAGTAGTAAAAAGAAAAAGGCTGATACGATAATCACATCCTGTGATTTTTCGTATCAGCCTTTTTTTAACCCACTAAACGACCATGAAAACAGAACGTTTGGCAAGCATTAAGTAATGATAATCAGAAGAGCTTAAAAAGTTGCTGTTAGTGGCAATCGAATCTTGGACACTTCCATTTAGTTACCTGCTTTTTTGCGGAAGATTAACCAAATAACTAAACTAAGTGTTATTAATAAGCCTTCTAATGAAAGAATATACCAGGGGTATGGACCGAGCATATCTAACAAACTGGCACTATCTGGTTTATGGCTTAAAAACAGATAGTTTCCGTCAACCATCTTATTAATAAAGATAATAATCGGCAGCAGCACATTCAAAAAGACCAAGACCTTTACAACAGACCAGATTGTCGGGCGGTATCCCTTCGCCCATGTAAAATAAAGTGGCACCCAGATGATCATCAAATGGGTATAAAAGAAGTGGAGAAAACGAAAGTGAGGGAAATCAAAATCTAATAATGGAGTAACTAATGCCTGAGATGCACCTAGTAGTGCAGTGAATAGTAACAACTCATAGATTATTTTCTTCCTTGTTAACAACAATAGTACCGTTAAAATTAGACTGATGCTGCATAATTCCAATGGGATAGCATAACTAACATGCCAAATGCCATTTACATACATCCACAAATGATAGCTCGTTTCCATTATGATCAACAAAATCGCTATACCAATTTCCGCATGTCTCCATTTATCCGCTTTCAATCTATCCTTATACGAATATAGGCCTGTTGAAACCAGAATTAGGATGGCTAGTATAAAAAAGTGACTTGCGGAGAACATCTGAAAGTCATAGTTTTCGTTACTTCCGCTAAACAACCCCATACATTCACCACCCTCCTTTTTATCTTATCATGTTTAGATTTTGAGTTTAAGAAAAGGTTACAAGTATTTCCACTAATACAAGAGCAGATTACTAAATTCCCCGATAAACCTCTTAATTTCAATAGAATCAAGGAAATTCCTCGAATTTGGCAGGTAATTGTCGAGTGCCTGACACCCTTTGTGTATGATATAATAGTTTGTCGAAGATACTCGAAAATAAGAATTGCGCAAGCTTCCTTTGCAGGACGTAAACTAGTCGCTAGGCAACTTCGCTAGACAGTTATTTAAGTTTAAAGGAATGAATTCTAATACTATGATTAACAGTGGAGGTCATTATGGCTGCTTATACGCCGATGATACAGCAATATTTAACAGTCAAGGCAGATTACCAAGATGCCTTTTTATTTTTTCGCTTAGGTGATTTTTATGAAATGTTCTTTGAGGATGCGATCAAAGCATCGCAGGAATTGGAAATAACCTTAACAAGTAGGCAAGGCGGCAGTGACGAACGGATTCCCATGTGTGGAGTTCCGCACCATGCAGCCCCCAACTACGTCGAACAGCTAATTTCAAAAGGCTATAAAGTAGCGATTTGTGAGCAAGTGGAAGACCCAAAACAGACAATAGGTATGGTTAAACGGGAAGTAGTTCAGCTAATCACACCTGGAACAGTAATGGATAGCAAGGGCTTAAACGATAAAGAGAACAACTATATTGCCTCAATTACCATGTTTGATGATCAAACATTTGGCTTTGCCTATAACGATATTTCAACGGGTGAAAGCCGGGTGACATTGCTGTCGGCTAATTTTGATGAAGTTCTCAATGAGTTGGCGGTTTTAAGTGCCAAAGAAGTCGTCGTAGCTAGTATTTTTGACGCTGAACTGAAGAAGAAAATGTGTGAACGCGATGTGCTTGTGATTTCGACTGAAGATAATAGTTCAATAGATATGAATTATTCACAGCTGCTCGCAGATTTAAATCAAGATAAATTAAAGCAAACAACAGCAAGGCTTTTCAACTATTTATATCGTTCTCAAAAACGAAGTCTTGACCATTTACAGCCGGTTACAACCTATCAAATTCATCAATATATGAAAATTGATTACTATTCAAAGCGGAATCTTGAACTAACAGAGACCATTCGCTCGAAAGGGAAAAAAGGTTCTTTATTATGGCTCCTTGATGAAACGATGACCGCAATGGGCGGTAGATTGCTAAAATCTTGGATCGATCGGCCATTAATCAATCAGGATGAAATTGAGCATCGTCAAACCATTGTTGAGGTCCTTATGAATCATTATTTTGAACGTCAGGATCTTCGTGAAAAATTAAAGGAAGTCTACGATTTAGAACGCTTAGCAGGGCGAGTGGCCTTTGGAAATGTAAATGCGCGCGATTTGTTGCAATTAAAACAATCCTTGTTGCAAGTGCCATTTTTGAAACAAATCTTGCAAGGGTTGGATCATGAGGCGGTTAACAAAATCGCAGCACTTCTTGATCCTTGTGAAGAGGTCACTGATTTGTTGGAGCAAGCAATTGTTGAAAATCCACCGCTTTCCTTAAAAGATGGAAATATGATTCGCGACGGGTATCATGCCCAGCTTGATCAATACCGTGATGCCAGCAGGAACGGGAAAACATGGATAGCAAGTCTGGAGCGTGAGGAGCGAGAGAAAACCGGGATTAAATCCTTGAAGGTTGGTTATAACCGTGTATTTGGTTACTATATTGAGATTACACGGGCAAATCTGCATTTGTTAACAGAAGGGCAGTATGAGCGGAAGCAAACCCTGTCTAATGCAGAGCGTTTTATTACTCCTGATTTAAAAGAAAAAGAAGCCTTAATTTTACAAGCGGAAGAAAAATGTGGCGAGCTTGAATATCAGTTATTTACGGAAATTCGTGAAATCGTCAAAGAACATATTCCGCGCTTACAATCCTTAGCAAAAACCGTTAGTCAGCTTGATGTGTTGCAATGTTTTGCAGTGGTGAGTGAAGAACGCCGCTATGTTAAGCCGCACTTTTCTGCTGATCATAGTGTCGTGGTGAAGGAAGGCAGCCATCCAGTCGTTGAAAAGGTGTTAAACGCCCAGGAATATGTGCCAAATGACTGCATAATGGACAGTGATCGTGAAATCTTGCTGATAACCGGACCCAATATGTCTGGTAAAAGTACGTACATGCGCCAAATCGCATTGACGGCCATTTTAGCGCAAATCGGCTGTTATGTTCCAGCTACCCAAGCTCAACTGCCGATTTTTGACCAAGTGTTTACACGCATCGGGGCTGCCGACGATTTGATTTCAGGACAAAGTACCTTTATGGTTGAAATGCTTGAAGCCAAAAATGCCATCGCCAATGCAACCCAAAATAGTTTGATCTTGTTCGATGAAATTGGTCGTGGAACCTCGACTTATGATGGAATGGCCTTAGCACAAGCCATTATTGAATACATTCATAAGCGGATTGGCGCCAAGACACTTTTTTCAACCCATTATCATGAGTTAACGGTTTTGGATGAAGAACTTTCCAAGTTAAAAAACATTCACGTTAGTGCGATAGAACACCAGGGAAAGGTCGTCTTCCTTCATAAAATTAAAGAAGGAGCGGCTGACAAAAGTTACGGGATTCATGTCGCCCAGCTTGCCGGGCTACCTGCAGAATTAATCAAACGCGCCAATGAAATTCTAAACGCCCTTGAAGAGGCTGATGTACAGACTAACACAACAAAAACTGTTGCAGTAAAAGAAGTAGGACTACAAGAGCAGCCAGCACAATTGTCATTTTTTGATGAGCAAAAAGAACCGAAGGAACACGTTCCTACATCGAAAGAAAAACGGGTAGTTGAGAAAATAAAAGAATTAGATTTATTGGATGTAACACCACTGCAGGCCATTAACATGCTGTACGAACTCCAGAAAAAGTTAAAATAGGGGGAGCACAAATGGGGAAGATTATTCAATTAGATGATGCCCTGTCAAACAAAATAGCGGCGGGAGAAGTTGTTGAACGCCCCGCCTCCGTAGTCAAAGAGCTGGTTGAAAATGCGATTGATGCTGGGAGTACGGTGATTGAAATTGAAGCCGAAGAAGCGGGACTCGCAAAGATCCGTATTACCGATAATGGCAACGGAATTGACGAAGAGGACGTGCTCCTTGCCTTTAAGCGTCATGCCACTTCCAAGATAAAAGATGAAAATGACTTGTTCCGGATTCGCACACTTGGATTCCGTGGCGAGGCCCTGCCAAGTGTCGCATCCGTTTCAAAGCTTGAGATGAAGACTTCCACTGGCGAGGGTGCCGGAAACCGGGTGGTTATCGAAGGCGGGAAGGTCATAACCTTTGAAAAAGCCTCAAGTAGACGCGGTACCGATATCACGATTACTGATTTGTTTTTCAATACACCCGCACGCTTGAAGTACATGAAGACGATTCACACAGAACTTGGTAACATCACCGATGTGGTCAATCGGCTCGCCCTTGCCCATCCAGAGGTGGCCTTCCGCCTAATCCATAACGAACGGAAACTATTACAAACGAACGGAAACGGCGATGTCCAGCAGGTGTTAGCATCAATATACGGGATGGGCATTGCCAAGCAGCTGGTGCCGATATCCGGCGATTCACTCGATTATAAAATTAGTGGCTTCGCTTCCATGCCCGAGGTGACACGGGCTTCAAGAAACTATATCTCGACGATGATTAATGGTCGATTTATCAAAAATTATGCCTTGGCTAAATCGATTCAGGAAGGGTACCATACGCTGCTGCCGATTGGTAGATTCCCACTTGTGCTCCTTAATATTGAGATGGATCCAATCCTTGTCGATGTCAATGTGCATCCATCCAAAATGGAGGTTCGTATTAGTAAGGAAGCGGAATTGAACGAGCTGATAACAACCATCATCAAAAAGGCTTTTAAATCGAGAATTCTTATTCCGACAGCCTATACTGCTGTGAAGAAGGAATCTCCAAAGGAAGAACAGACTACCTGGGAACTTGATGAGGGAACACCACCTCCAAGTCAAAACAGTGGTTTGGAATGGGAGCCGCCACTTGTTACAACAATGATTCAGGAGAATCGTTCAGGGCTAGGTGTAGCTGGTGAAACACTTTCTCCAAAAAAGTCAATCTATCATGTTGATCAAGTAGAGGATAATACTAGTAACTGGCAATCTGCTAATCCATTTAGTAATTCAGTTGTGGGTAACCCCATGATTGAATCAAAGGAAGGAACATCCTTTGAAAATGGGAATGGAGAAACGGAGAGTAGAGTTCCTCGAATGTATCCAATCGGGCAAATGCACGGAACCTATATTTTTGCGCAAAATCAAGACGGCTTATATCTTATCGATCAGCACGCAGCCCAGGAACGGCTTAAATATGAGTATTTCCGTGAAAAGGTGGGTCGTGTACAGTCTGAGCTCCAAGAAATGCTCGTGCCGTTAACCTTTGAATATTCAACAGATGATTTTGTTAAAATCAACGAGTATCAAGGTGAGCTAGAAAAGGTTGGCGTGTTTCTTGAAGAATTCGGGATGAATAGTTTTATAGTCCGTGCGCATCCGCAATGGTTCCCAAAAGGGGAAGAATCAGAGATCATTGAAGACATGATTGAACAGCTGTTAGCAATGAAAAAGGTAGATATTAAAAAACTGCGGGAGGAAGCAGCGATTATGATGAGCTGTAAGGCCTCGATTAAAGCAAATCGTCATTTACGAAATGATGAAATCCAAGCATTGTTAGATGATTTGCGGAAAGCATCAGATCCGTTTACATGCCCACATGGTCGACCGATTATCATTCACTACTCTATCTATGAGATGGAGAAGATGTTTAAACGGGTGATGTAATAGTATTACTAAAGGAAAAAATAACTCTCTTTTTGATTAGGTCGCCAGGATCCTCTATTGGCGACCATTTTTTTTGTTTTTTCGAGGTTTTGGGTACAAAAAAACATCTCTAAGTGACCGAAAACGAGAATGGCCATTTTTGCATATAAGCTAACTAAGATCAAATTCCCCAACTTAAATTCTAACGAATTTTGAAGAAGGGGTTTGTAATGTATCGAACCCAAGTGCTGAACGCTTAACATCACTGGA
>JAIMAD010000109.1 GCA_023512145.1 Bacillus sp. (in: firmicutes)
GGTTAATCCAAGATCCCACAGCTTATTTAAGCCTCTTAACGTGGCTGCAGCATCACTGCTTCCCCCAGCGAGACCTGCAGCAACAGGAATAGTCTTTTCAATGGAAATCAAAACACCTTTTTTGACATGAAATCGGTCCTTCACAAGCTGTGCGGCTTGGAAGGCTAAGTTACGATGGTCATCCGGAACGTATCGATTATGGGAAACAATATGTATTTTATCCTGATTTAATAAGGATAGCTCAACCCGATCAGCCAAATCAATGGTGGTCATTATCATTTCAACCTCATGATAGCCGTCGGGACGTTTATGTAAAACATCCAATGCTAAATTTATTTTGGCCGGTGCTTTGACTAAAAGCTTCACTACGTCCACCTACTTCTGTATTGTCCAGCTTTTACGCTTTCTATTTTCCGCAATCCACATTTTGTCCTATTTTACCACAAAATGATAAATGTAAGACGTATGATATGATATTACTATCAAAATTAATATTTTATCATTAGTTTTGAATAGAAAAAAGTCATAAAATGGCACAAAATGAAATATATATTAGTAAAGGCCAGCGAGAGAGTCCCCCCGCTGGCCATGCTGTGATGAATGAAATAGAAAAGAAAAGCGAAAGCGCCTTGGTCAGCCCCGACAGGCGCTGGAGGGCCAACTGATGAAGTTGTTCTTTGACTTCATCAGTTGGACCGAAGCGACCGAGGGGCTAGGCGCGTAGCTAGACAAGAAAAGCGAAAGCGCCTTGGTCAGCCCCGACAGGCGCTGGAGGGTCGGGGAGGGAAGTCGTTCTTTGACTTCATCATTTGGACCGAAGCGACCGAAGGGCTAGGCGCTGTAGCTAGACAAGAAAAGCGAAAGCGCCTTGGTCAGCCCTGACAGGCGCTGGAAGGTCGGGGAGGGAAGTCGTTCTTTGACTTCCCTTCCTGAACCGAAGCGACCGAGGGGCTAGGCGCTGTAGCTAGACAAGAAAAGCGGAAACGCCTTGGTGCGAATTTAAGACTGTTGGTCCCGGTTGGCTAACTGTTCTTCTGCAAGTTCAATGGCGCGCTTTACCATATTTCCGGCATCCCTTGCTCGGATGCCTCCCCAGCCCTCTTTTTGAACGATATCATAAAAGCCAAGCTCTTTTGCAAGCTCCTCTTTTAAGTGATCGGACATGATTCCTCTTCTTCTGCCCATCTAAACAACCCCTTTCATATCACAGCCTTCTTAGTATGGGGTATTATCTAATTTCAATGCTTGTAAAAAAAGCGCAATAACCCGTTTAGCGCTCATGATAGGACTGGAGCGCTTCGAGTGAGTATTGGAACACGAAAGAGCGTTAGAGATTCAGGTATTGAGTATTGAATTATCGTAGGGAGGTAAAAATCCTAACCCGATTTTACTTGAAGAGCGAAGTACACTAGCAGTAGTGGCGCTTGCGCTGGATATTTATCGAAGTTCCATGATATATAATTCTGATACCATAAAAGGACAGCAAAAAACAGTAAACGGATGTTTACTGCCACTCATTGCTTATATACTAATTAAGGGCTACCTGTCCTGCTGCATCTTCATAGAATGTAATTTGAACAGTTTCTGTTAAGACATCTGCATAGCTGTAAGAAACACGTTCAAATGCATTTTCGACTTGATCTAACTCAATAACAAATACAGAAGGGTAAGTTTCAGATAATATACCGGAACGTTCGATTGTTTTTCTACGTCCGCCATTTGCCTTCAACAACAACCTTTTTCCTAAATTTGAATCGAGAGCCTTCTTTATATCGGCTAAAGTTTTTGGCATTCGGTCCACCTCACTAGTGTAAAGTATAACACGCTGACATATTTCTGTCAAACAAAAGCATAAATTATATCAGTCCAACAAAATGATTGTCAATATCTTTCTTTCTACTTTTTCTTCCAATTTTCAACATTCTCTATCGTTTCCATATTTGTGACAAAATATGTACACTTCGAAAAAACAAGCCTAATTGAAAAACAAGGGGGTCCGTTTAGTGACGTTAGGACACAGTCAGTCACCTCGCATTTCTTACAAGAAAAGCAGAAGCACCTTGGTCAACCCCGACAGGCTATTTGTGATTTAGAAAGGGAAGTCCTTTTTTGACTTCCCTTTCTAAATCGAAGCGACCGAGGGTCTACCTGAGCTTACAATGAAAAGCGACCTAGTTCTTGTGCACCAAGCGCAACAATTCTCAAAGTACCTATTGAGCTATTACTAGGAAGGCTTATTCTTCTTCTTGGACTGGTCGGTAAGGCATTCCTGTTCGTAACACACCTCTTGTATCAATTCCCCCCAGCCCCTTTTCACCCGTTAATGTATTTCGTAAAACGTCCCACACATTAATTCGTTCCATAAATGGGGTAAAACTTATTTTTGCGACAATATACACCGGGTCGAGTGCATGGATGTTAATCCTTGATGGTGAACTGGCGAAGTTTGCTCCTGCATGGATCAATGATTCAAAGTGTGATTGACAGGCACCAGCGAAAATCACGAGTTGATCCAAATGAGGTATTTTCTTACGAGCTTCCTTGACTGTTTGGACGAAGTGCTTGGAATGGCGGTATGCATTGATATCCGTCATCTTCCCCTTCGCTTTTGAATAGGCATCATGGCCTGTAATGACGAGGATATCTGGGCGATAGAAGTCAATCCATTCACCTATTTTCCCTGGCATCTCCTTTTCATTACAGTGTATTCCTAAAACAGGAACCCCAATTTTTTCATATAAAGTCATACATTTTTTCAAATAGGCCGGGTCACCATCTAAATGGAGAATCCTCCCAGGCATTTGAAAATAATTGCTTGGTTTTACATATCCGCCTGTCGCTTCATATTCCTGCCGTTGTTTTATTAAATCAACATCCTGCGTAAACAGTCTTAAAGACTGTTCCTCAAGTGTCCGGTACTCTTTCGATAGCTTGACTCTTTGACCGGGATTGATGACAACCAAATCACTGTAAGGTGCATCTGCCACGAGGCGAAAATCCTCACCATAAAGAATAGCAAATTTCTGGTCGTTTATTTTTCGAATATCAATAACGCGAAATAGAATATCACAGTTGTACGTTTGTCTACCTACAATATCCATTAATTTTATATCCACGGCCATCACTCCAATAAGACCAGCAAAAAGGCCCTTCAAATAAAGTCTCTCTCATAGGCTATGCAAACATATCCGACCCTGTGAGGAAAAAACCTCATAAAAAAACCTTTAAGAAAAGCGCAAGCACTCATTTAGCGACGTACACTCGTCGCTCCGGTGCGCTTGTGCTGGTTAATTCTCAAAGGTAAATGATATTATTTCAAATTATCTATTAAATTCTAATGGAAGTAAGGATATAATTCATCGCTTAACAGGCCAAATTCCGCTAAGGAAAGCGTCTCTCCCCTGCGGGTTGGGTCAATTCCACTCCTGTCTAATGCAAGAAGGATGTCTTCCTTCTTTTCTTTGCCATTTGGGAGTTGACTTGTTAAATTATTTAGTAAGGTTTTTCTTCGTTGTGCAAAACTGGACCTTGTTACTTGAAAAAAGAAGACTTCATCCTTAACGATTACAGCGGGTTTCACTCGTTTTGTCAGTCTAATGACTGCAGAATCCACATTTGGCTGTGGAACAAATACCGTCTTCGGGACAATCATCACCGTCTCAGCTTCTGTATAATACTGAACAGCGATGGAAAGTGAGCCATAGTCTTTTGTACCTGGCTTGGCTGAAATGCGCTCTGCCACCTCTTTTTGGAGCATACAAACGATACCACGTATTGGTATATGCTCCTCAAGCAGTTTCATAATGATTGGCGTCGTCACATAATAAGGTAAATTGGCGACTACCATGACATCGTCGGTCTCAATAAATTCCTCATCAATTATTTTTTGTACATCCGCCTCTAACATATCCTGATGGATCACTTTTACATTTTCATAAGGTGAAAGGGTATCCTTCAAAATAGGCAGTAATCGTTGGTCAATTTCAACAGCAACCACCTTTTTACTATTGCGGGCAAGCTGTTCAGTAAGCGCACCAATTCCGGGTCCGATTTCAATTACTCCAGAATTCTCATTCAGTTCAGCAAAGCTAACAATTTTTTTCAAGATATTTGTATCAATTAAGAAATTCTGGCCAAGGCTTCTCTTGAAGGAAAAGCGGTATTTTTTTAAAATAGCCTGTGTTCTCACAGGGGTAGCAATATCTTTATTCATTTTTATCCTCCTGATGGTGTACAACTCTTAGTACTTCTGAAAATTCCTGCTTACTGATTTGAAACATCATTAAGCGCTTATGAAGCTGTTTTCCATTTGTATAGCCAATTTTCAAAAGCTTACCTATGGCAATTCTTCTATCTTTCGAACCTTCACCGCCGATAAGTCCTGCTGTAAGTAGGTCCTCTTGCGTTATTTCTTCCAAAATTGTCTCATGCATGGTTTGTGCATGTTTTAATGCTCCTCTGATTGACTCTGGGGTAGCATGTTCAACACCAAGACCTTTGCCTCCCTTTGCAATTGCCTCTTCCTTTGTAAGAAAAGCATGTTTACAGCCTGGAACAGCTTCTGCAATCGTCTTTCTGATTTTCTCACCAGGAAAGTCAGGATCCGTAAAAATGATCACCCCTCTTGTCCTTTGAGCGAGCCTTACCTTTTCAATGGTTTCTTGATTCACAGCAGAACCGTTCGTTTCAATTGTATCTGCATCTAAAGTCCGTTTAATCGCTGTTGTATCATCTTTACCCTCAACAACAATAATTTCTCTAATCTTCATATAAAAATAAAAACCTCCGTCATAAAAAAATAAAAAATGAAAAAAACTTGAAACATTATTGTAATGTCCATCGTCTAAATTATTAAACAAATTCATATAATAAAGTAAAGAAAACTTAAATAATTGCATGCCCCAAAAGGACAAAGATAAGGGTGGAACCTGAAACATTAGCTTGTACGTATTTGATGTTAGTATAAAGAAATTTACCAAAAAAGCAAAATGCAGAGGAAAACCCTCTGCATTTGAATTAATTAATTCAAAATCTTTATTTTTACCTTTTTACGGCCCCAGCGGTACGCATCAGCTTTAGATGGCATGAATATATCAACTTTATACCCTTTAATCGCTCCACCTGTGTCAGCTGCTACCGCATACCCATAGCCTTCCACAAACACCTTTGTTCCGAGTGGAATTACTCTTGGATCAACGGCAATTACTTTCATAGTTGGATTTGCACGGAGATTAAGACCCGTTGCCGTAGTTCCTGAACAGCCATTGCAATACGCTGTATAGGCCGTTGCAGAAACATAAAACTCTGTTCCCGTTTCAACACCACCACGGGAAACTTGTAACGCTAAATCCTTCGTTCCGACAGCCACAACTTTATCCTGTTTTTCTGCAATTTGCTTCACATCTAATAACTTCCTTGAAACTTCTTTGCCATTTTCAAGTAGAACTACATACTGGTTCGTAACTAGCCCCAGCTTTCCTTCAGAAATTATTTTTTCTTTACCCTTTTCTAAACCTTCATCCTTTTTTGTTACAACGGAAAACTGAACAGGTTCTTCCACTACATCGGTGACTTTTTCTACTCGTATCACGTTAACAAAACCATTCTCTGCTATGGTCTCTGTTAATAACGGTTCAACTCGGTCAAATTTTTTTAGCTTTATGCCTTGTTGTCTTAAAAAGTCAGCGACCGTAGCCGAAGTGGACCAAACTTGTTGTTTTTTACCGCCGTCAGCATATGTAAGTTGAAAAGCGATTTTAATACCAATATTCATCTTACTTTTTATGGCTGCTTGAGGTCTAGGTGATAGTTGATCATGTTCATTCAAAATAATTTTCTGTTCTTTTAGGAATTCAGCCACAGTACTTGCTGTAGTCCATATCGTTTTCTTCTCGTTGTCTTTTGTAATGTAAACTTGGTTTGCTTGCTTCCAAACAATCTTAAGGTGGTCCTTCACCTTAGTATTCTCTTTTGGAAACAAGTAGTCTTTTGAGTGATTAGAAACATCAAGTTCAACCAATAATTCTTGGATGGTTTCTGCATGTGTTTTTACGACCTTTTGCTGACCATTAAGCGTTATGGTAACAGTCTTTTTTGATACTTCAGAAACTAGTAGCCCAAAGACTGTTAGCAAAACTACAAAACTAGCAAAAGCTATGGTCAATTTCTTCCTACTCAAAGACCTGGAAAACGGGTTTTTCATGTTTTGGATTACGATGAAAAACGCCTCCTTTTCTTGGAGAGATTTTAGATAAACCATGCTACTGGCTGTCAAACCCCTGCACCCTTGTGAAGGTATTTCCAATTATGCACATTGTTGGAAGAATTGCAAAGGAAAACTTCTCGACACGGTTATCCTATGTTGAAAAGGAGATGTGTAGAACTTTTTGTTATCGGAAAAAAATAAGACAAGCTTCACGACTCTTCGACAAATTTCCTTATCATTTTATGGCGAATAATTTTTTAGCATTTCGTGTCGTCACTGAAGCCACTTCTTCAAATGTCAACCCCTTTATTTCAGCAATTTCTTCAGCCACCAACTTTATATAACTTGGTTCATTTCGTTTTCCACGGTAAGGATGCGGTGCTAAATAGGGACAATCTGTTTCAATTAATAGGCTATCCAATGGAATTTCAGCAGCCACTTCTTTGGGCCTTTTCGCATTTTTAAACGTAACAGGTCCACCGAGTGAAATATAGAAGTTCATTTTTACACATTCCTTTGCGATGACAGGACTGCCGCTAAAGCAATGCATAATACCCCCTACTTCTTCTGCACCTTCTTCTTTTAATATTGCCATGATGTCTGCTGTGGCCTCACGATTATGAATGACGATTGGGAGCTTCACTTTTTTGGCAAGCCTAATTTGTTTCCGAAAGACTTCCTGTTGAATTTCCTTTGGAGACTTATCCCAATGGTAATCTAAACCCATTTCACCAATTGCCACTACCTTTGGGTGAGCAGTTAGTTCCTCAATCCACTCTAAGTCCTTCTCCGTCATATCGATTGCATCGACTGGGTGCCAGCCAATACAGGCATAAATAAATTCATAGTTGTCCGCTAATTCCATTGCCTTTAGAATGGTAGGGCGATCAAATCCAACCACAACCATATTTGTAACTCCCTCGTTTTGAGCTCTGGAAATGACTTCTTGCAAATCTTCGTCATATTGGGTTGCATTTAAATGCACATGTGTATCAAATAGCATGATTAATTAAGCTCCTTCCCCATTTTTTTCATAAAGATATCGTATGTTTCGCTAACATTTCTTTCTTTACATTTTTATTTCCAATATTCAACAAAACATTCCAACAACTAAACAAAAAATAGAAATACCCCGAAAAATGTTACACGTGGAACAATGAAAGGCTGAAGCGCCTGTTCAGCCACGATTACGCTGGAGTGCCTGGTGATGAAGTCGTTCTTTGACTTCATCATCAGGACCGAAGCGACCGAGGGGTTAGGCGCTGAAGCTAGACAACGAAAAGCGAAAACGCCTGTTAGCCACGATTACGCTGGAGTGCCTGGGGGTGAAGTCGTTCTTTCACTTCATCACCAGGACCGAAGCGACCGAGGGGCTAGGCGCTGAAGCTAGACACTAAAAAGCGAAAACGCCCTGGTCAGGCGCTTCAGTTAAACATTACTTAATAATTATTTGACTTTCGCTCCGTTTGCTAACGTTTGATCGACGGTTGCCAGGGAAAGTGCACCGTCTTTCGATCCAGCTAAAATCATTCCCTGTGATAGTTCTCCGCGCAGCTTTACTGGTTTCAGGTTAGTAATACAAATCACCTTTCGACCCACTAATTCTTCCGGCTTATAATATTGAGCAATTCCTGATACTACTTGGCGTTTTTCATAGCCAAGATCAAGTTGGATTTTAAGAAGTTTATCTGTCTTTTTTATCGGCTCAGCCTGAATGACCTCGGCAACACGTAAATCAATTTTTATAAAATCGTCGAGGGCAATTTCATCAATAGCCTCTGGCTTTTCTTCTTTTTTTACTTCCTCTACCGGAGCAGATCCCTGCATTTTTGTCTTGATGAATGCTACTTCCTCTGCAATCTCAAGCCGTGGGAAAAGAGGTGCATCTTTTTCAACCTTTGTCCCACTTGGAATAACACCAAAATTATCAAGGCTTTCCCAAACTTTATAAACCTCATCCTGAATCCCTAACTGTTGAAATATCCCCTTCGGTGTACGAGTAAGGAACGGCTGCAATAGAATAGCAATCCTGCGTAGTGATTCTGCAAGGTGAACCATGACACTAGCAAGCTCCCCTTTACTCTCATCACTCTTTGCTAATATCCACGGTTTTGTTTCATCGATATATTTATTCGTCCGGCTAACTAATTGCCAAATTGAAGTTAACGCAACAGAAAACTCCATCTTTTCCATGGCTTCCTCGTATTTTACAACGGTCTCACGATTGACTTCCAGTAAAGACGCATCAAATTCACTAACAGAATTGGAATACTCAGGAATAACACCGTCAAAATACTTTTCAATCATCGCAACCGTTCGATTTAACAGATTTCCAAGATCATTGGCTAAGTCAAAGTTAATTCTTTCGACGAACCCTTCCGGTGTGAAAACACCATCTGCTCCAAATGGTACTTCTCTTAATAGATAATAGCGAAGAGCATCCAGGCCATAACGATCGATTAATGTGACCGGATCAACAACATTTCCTTTCGATTTGGACATTTTCCCATCCTTCATCAATAGCCAGCCATGAGCAAAAACCTTTTTTGGCAACGGTAAATCTAGTGCCATTAACATAATTGGCCAATAAATCGTATGGAAACGGACAATTTCCTTTCCAACAAGATGTACATCTGCTGGCCAGTATTTCAAATACTTTGCATCGTTTTCAGTCCCATATCCTAATGCTGTAATATAGTTTGATAAGGCATCAATCCAAACATAAACGACATGCTTTGAATCGCCTGGTACTTTTATTCCCCAATCAAAGGTTGTCCGAGAAACAGCTAGGTCCTCTAAACCTGGTTTGATAAAGTTATTGATCATTTCGTTTTTACGGGACTCGGGTTGAATAAATTCGGGATTTTCCTCGTAATAGTGCAATAAGCGGTCCACGTAATTACTTACTTTAAAAAAGTATGACTCTTCCTTAACTAATTCAACTGCCCTGCCACAATCTGGGCAATTTCCATTAACTAGCTGGTGATCGGTATAAAAGGATTCACAAGGTGTACAATACCAGCCCTCATACTGATCGAGATAAATATCCCCTTGCTCAAGAAGTCGAGCAAATATTTTTTCAACAATCTGCTTATGTCTTTCCTCGGTTGTTCGGATAAAGTCGTCATAGGAAATATCCATTTTACCCCATAATTCTTGAATCTTTTCTACCATCCCATCCACATATTGCTGTGGGCTAATCCCACTTTCTTCTGCTTTACGTTGAATTTTTTGCCCGTGCTCATCCGTACCAGTTAAATACATGACGTCATAGCCACGCATCCGCTTATAACGGGCCATCGCATCACCCGCAACAGTTGTATATGCATGTCCAATATGTAAATTTCCACTAGGATAGTAAATCGGTGTCGTAAGATAAAAAGTCTTTAATTTTTTCTCCATCTAAATCCCTCCAAATTAGAAAAGCTTTGCTTCTTTGTGCGCGACGTATGGATAAAGAGCGCTCCGAATGAGATAAAGGAAACACGAAGAGCTTAGCTTTTTCGATGTTGACTTATCGTAACAAGGAGCGAAGTACACGTAGTCGCTGGGCTGCTTGAAGTTAGGCAGTAGTCAATGGTCAAAGGCCAAGACCCCATTTAACCATTATTGCCTTTTTTTTCGCGCTTCTATCATCAAAATATACCGAAAAACCAACTATTGTGCAAGAAACCACTGTTTTTAACTCCCACTTTTTTATAAATTTTCTCTAATACACCCATAAAAAAAGTAGGAACCTTCGAAACCTCTATTGTAAGAAAATATATTATGTAGAATTTTGTCGAAAAAGCTTTAATTTACCACCTAGTTTAATTTTCTAGAATACTATTAAAAAGGTTTTAAAAATAAGTTAATGGTTTCGAAAACCCCATTAAATCAACGTTATTCTGTTTGAATAATCTTTCTGAAATTTTTTTAAATAAAATAATTGACGAATATGGGAATTTCTTGTATTATTAATTTATAAGAAATTTGTCGAATACTGGCGAATAATTAGATAGAGAAAAAGATTTTGAGAGAGGAGCTAAAAAAATGAAATCTACTGGTATTGTTCGTAAAGTTGATGAATTAGGTCGTGTAGTAATTCCAATCGAATTACGCCGTACTTTAGGTATTGCAGAAAAGGACGCTCTTGAAATCTATGTTGATGACGAAAAAATCATCTTAAAGAAATATAAACCAAACATGACTTGCCAAGTAACTGGTGAAGTATCTGACGGTAACCTTTCTTTAGCTGAAGGTAAAATCATCTTAAGCAAAGAAGGCGCTGAGCAAATCTTAAACGAACTTCAAGATTATATCGAAACAGCAAAATAAGCTTCTCAATTATGAGAAGCTTATTTTTTATCGACATGATAGATTTGATATACATCTCTTTTCGACAAATCTCGATCTTTAGCGACTGTTTTAATCGCTTCTTTTGAATTCATACTTTTTTCATTTATATAATATTCAATATGATCATATACCGAAAGAGATTCCCACCATTGTTCTTCTGGAGCAGGTTCTTCTGTTGAACCAGCTACTAAAATACAAAATTCACCACGTACTTCATTTTGCTTCGTCCACTCAATTGCTTCTTCGATTGTTCCTCGAATAAATTCCTCAAATTTTTCTTCAAAACAATGCATTTGATCTTGCAATAACTGATGTTTATTGCTCAGACTTTCTGTTTCCTTCATAGCATTCAAGTGAACCTGAACATTCTTTTGATACTCTGAACATACATAAC
>JAIMAD010000110.1 GCA_023512145.1 Bacillus sp. (in: firmicutes)
GGCTTCAGCTATTTCGTGAATAATTTCACTATCTGGTACCGGTTCACTTAACTCATTCATTAATGTACGGAACAATTCACGGTCTTCCGCTTTTTTAATTGCTGTTAGTTTTGTACCAATGATTTCAACCCCGCACTCTTTTAGGACTCCCGAATCAGCTAACTCAACAGCTAGATTTAGTCCTGTTTGCCCTCCAAGTGTAGCTAAGAGTGCACTGGGACGTTCTTTACGGATAATCCGACTGACAAATTCAAGTGTTAACGGCTCGATATAAACGGCGTCAGCAGTCTCTGAATCTGTCATGATCGTGGCTGGGTTAGAGTTGACGAGAATGACACGGTATCCCTCTTCCTTTAGGGCGGTACAGGCCTGGGTGCCGGCATAATCAAACTCTGCTGCCTGACCAATGACAATCGGTCCTGAACCAATAACTAAAATGGAGTTTATATCTGTACGCTTTGGCATATGCTAGTAGCCTCCTCTTTTTTGTGTGTCATCATCCGCATAAATTGGTCAAATAATCCATTGGCATCCTCAGGGCCAGGAGAAGCTTCAGGGTGGTATTGAACGGTGAATGCAGGGTAATCCAAATGCTTCAAACCCTCAATCGTTCCATCATTGATAGCTTTATGGGTAACAGCTAGTCTTGTCTCTGAAACGGAATCTGTTTCAACTGTATAGCCATGATTTTGTGAGGTAATCGCAATCTTCCCTGTTGCTAACTCTTTGACAGGATGGTTCGAACCACGATGACCGAATTTCATTTTTGTCGTATCAGCCCCGCAGGCAAGGGCAAATAGTTGGTGTCCAAGGCAGATTCCAAATAACGGCACACGTCCAAGGACCTCCTGAATCATATGTATCGCTTCGGGAACATCCTTTGGGTTTCCAGGTCCATTCGAAAGCATAATCCCGTCAGGGCGTAATTGCAGGATTTCATCTGCGCTTGTATGATATGGAACGACGATGACATCACAATCTCGTAAATTTAATTCGCGTAATATCCCGTGCTTCATCCCAAAATCAACGAGGACGACCCGTATGCCACGGCCAGGACTTGGGTAGGGATTTTTTGTGGATACAATAGATACTTGATCAGTCTGGATCATTGTCAATCGTAAAGCGCTTAACACCTCAAAGACATCCCTTTCTATACTACAAATAGCCCCTTTTATTGTTCCGTGTTGACGGATAATTCTTGTTAGCTTACGGGTATCAATTCCGGAAATACCTGGTATCTTTTTCATCTTTAAATATTCATCCAGCGACCATTCGCTCCGCCAGTTAGAGGGGAAGTCAGCTACTTCTTTGACAATCAAACCACTAACTGCTGGGCTGATCGATTCAAAGTCATCACGGTTAATGCCATAGTTTCCGATTAAAGGATAGGTTAGTGTAACAAGTTGGCCACAGTAGGATGGATCTGAAAGGATTTCTTGATAGCCTGTCATCCCCGTATTAAAAACAACTTCACCGCTTGTTTCGGCTTCCCACCCAAACCCTTCACCGCTAAATATCGTGCCATCTTCTAAAATAAGCTGTCTTTTCAAACGATCACCCTTCCTTTTTCCCAAGCTATTTTTCCATTAGAAATCGTCATTTCTGGCCATCCTTTGCATTTCCAGCCAGTAAACGGAGTGTTTTTTCCTTTTGATAAAAATTCAAACGGGTCAATGGTCCGTTCTTCGTTTAGCTCTAAGAGAACAAGGTCAGCAGGTGCACCTACCTCAATTTTCCCATACGGAAGTCCAAAGGCGCTAGCAGGCTTCGTTGTCAAAAATTCAATTAACTGCTGTAGTGTTAAGATATTTTTCAAAACAAAATGTGTATATAAAAGTGGAAAAGCCGTCTCTAAACCGACAATTCCGAAAGGGGCCAGTGTGAATCCCTCACTTTTTTCTTCTGCAGTATGTGGTGCATGGTCGGTTGCGATAAAATCAATGGTTCCGTCAAGCAGCCCTTCAATTAATGCCTCCCGGTCTTCAGCAGCTCGTAAAGGAGGATTCATTTTAAAATTGGCATCAAGCCCTGTAATATCATCTTGAGATAGTAATAAATGATGCGGTGTTACTTCTGCAGTGACATTTATACCGGCCCGTTTCGCATCCCTTACAACCCTCACCGATTCTTTTGTACTTATATGACAGACGTGATAATGACAATCTGTTGCCTCCGCAAGTAAAACGTCCCGAGCTATCTGAACCGACTCACATACCGACGGAATCCCTCTTAATCTATTCTCTCTTGAGAATGTACCTTCATGGACACAGCCTTTATTAATAAGCGTATTTTCTTCACAGTGCGCAACGATGGCCATCTTCGCAGTAGCTGCACTACGCATGGCTTCGATCATCATACTAGCAGATTGAACCCCAACACCATCATCAGTTAAGGCAAAGGCACCTTGTTTTTTTAGCTCCGCAAAATCCGTCAGTTCTTGGCCAAGCTGTCTCGTTGTGATTGACGCATATGGCAAAACTCGTACCATGGCAGTTTCTCGAATACGTGTGTGCAGCCATTCCATTTGCTCTTTGGTGTCAGGCACCGGTCTAGTATTGGGCATCGCTGCAATGGTCGTAAATCCGCCTCGTGCTGCGGCAAGTGTCCCGGTCGCAATCGTCTCCTTCTTCTCACCACCAGGCTCACGAAGGTGAACATGTAAATCGATAAATCCTGGCGAAACAAGTGTCCCTGTTGCATCCACTCGGCGATCGTATGTTGTTTCAATAGTGGGCTCGATTGCGGTAATTACTTCGTTTTCGATTAAAATATCACTCTTTTTCATACTTCCATCAGATGATATGAATTTTGCGTTGGTTATAAGTAGTTTCATTGTTGTATCCCCCTTTTATACTTCCTAATGAGCGTTTTAACACAGCCATTCTGACATAAACGCCGTTAGCCATTTGTTTAAATATTCTTGAGCGTTCACATTCAACAAGACTGTCAGCTATTTCAACATTTCTGTTAAAAGGAGCTGGATGCATGATAATACTGCCAGGTTTCATCCGTTTTTCTCTTTCAACTGTTAGCCCAAATTGTTGGTGATAATCTTCTTCTGAAAAAATCCCCTTCACGTTATGTCGTTCATGCTGAACACGGAGGAGCATAACCACATCTGCTCCTTCTATCGCTTCATCGATTTGCACATATTGATAAGTTGATAAATTTTCACAATCAAACCATTCTTTTGGGCCGGAGAAGATTACATCCGCACCAAGTCTTTTTAATGTATCCGCATTGGAATGTGCTACCCTGCTGTGACGAATGTCCCCGATGATCGTCACCTTTAAGCCGGAAAAGGTACCAAATTCCTGTTGAATTGTCATCAAATCAAGCAGGGACTGTGTTGGATGATGACCACACCCGTCACCACCATTAAGAATAGGAATATTTACTTTCCCGATTAATTCCTCAAAGTACCGCTCCTGTGGATGGCGGATGACAAGCGCATTCACTCCAATTGCCTCTAAGGTTTTCACAGTATCATAAAGTGTTTCTCCTTTTTGGACACTTGAGGTTTCAACTTCGAAAGGAATAACATTTAATCCTAATTTACGTTCAGCCACTTCAAAGCTGCATTTTGTTCTTGTACTTGCTTCAAAAAACAAGTTTGCAACAAATAACTGACTGTTCGGAAGCCATGTACTCCCTTCAGCAAACTTCCCAGCATCAGTTAAAATTTTGTAAATATCCTCTACCTCTAATTCATTTGTTGTTACCATGTGTTTGATCATTATTCTCCCTGCCTTTCCTTTTTTAGGTAAAAAAAATCACCCAAATCAAAAGATCAGGGTGCAAACATTCCTACCTAAACCAATGAATCCTTTTCGCAGGATATATCATGGTTTAAAGTTTTACACCCTTATAAGCCTCACTGGACATATTTAAAGAGTTAAGATTGAATTATTTATGCAGTTTGTCGATTTTCAGGTGATTCACTATCCGCAAGCATATTCTCATCGGCAATTTCTCTTCCGGGGAGAATTAAGTTTAATAAAACGCCGCATATCGCCGCCAAAGCCATTCCTTCGATTTGCAGTGATTCTGATACTTTAATAACAGCTCCACCAATACCAATAACAAGGATGACACTGGAGATGACAAGATTTCGTTTATCACCAAAATCAATTTTGCTGTCGACTAGCATTCTTAGACCTGAAGAAGCAATGATTCCAAAGAGAAGAATCGAAACACCACCCATGACTGGTGTTGGTATTGTACCGATTAAAGCTGTTATTTTACCAATAAACCCAAAGATGACTGCGAGTACTGCGGCGCCCGCAATCACATACACACTGTATACACGTGTGATCGCAAGGACTCCAATATTTTCTCCATAGGTTGTTTTTGGAGGGCCACCAATTAATGCCGAAATGAGTGTCGCCGTTCCATCCCCAAGGATAGATCGCTGCAAACCTGGTTCTTTAATATAATCCCGACCAACAACCTTACTTAAGACAAGCTGGTGACCAATATGTTCTGATAAAGTTACAACTGCAATAGGCACCATTAACAGGATTATTTCCCATGTGAATTTTACCTTATAGCTTACAAAAGGAATAACGAATTCTGGCATTTCAAACCATTTTGCAGCGAGTACTGGTTGAAAATCAACGATACCGATGAGTAATGCATACGTATAACCAATGACAATTCCTGCTAATATCGGAATCATACTTAACATTTTTTTCGCGTAGATTGAAAAGATAATCGTTGCTGCTAAAGTGACAAGGGCGGCAGAGAAATGGAGCATACTGTATTCTCCAACTGCGGGATTGTTCATCGCCATCGTAACAGCCGTTCCAGATAAAGCTAAACCGATGACAATAATGACCGGTCCGACAACAATTGGCGGCAACAGATTCATAATCCACCGATATCCAGCCTTTTTAATCACTAGTGCAACAAGCCCGTATACCAGTCCTGCAAAGAAGGTACCCATCATCGCTGCACCGGGACCGCCTGTATCATTCAAAAGTTTAATCGGGATTATAAAGGCAAATGATGAACCAAGATAGGCTGGTACTTGAAATTTGGTTATTAATAAAAACGCCAATGTTCCTAATCCACTTGAAATTAATGCTATTGCAGGGCTTAATCCAACTAAGTAAGGAACAAGAATCGTTGCGCCAAACATGGCGAATAAATGCTGTAAGCTTAATGTTAACCATTGAAACGGTTTTGGAATCTCTAATACGTCTAAGATAGGTTTATTGTTCACTTTGTTTTCCCCCATTATCAAATCTGCTTTTTCTTTAGTTTCTTTCTTTTCCATAAAAAAAACCCTCTTTGCAAGTGAGAGCACAAAGTGGGTATGAAAATGCCGAATAAAAGACTAATCGGCTCTTTTCCCTTTGTCAGCCTCACGGGACTGCATTTAAAAGGTTAGCTATTTATTTGTCAAATATACTTACTTGATCGATAGAATCCACTTCGGCCAACTCAACGACTATTTTTTCGTTACTTGACGTTGGAATATTTTTACCAACATAATCGGCTCGAATTGGCAACTCACGGTGCCCTCGGTCCACTAATACAGCAAGCTGAATGGCTGCTGGGCGTCCTACATCCATTAGAGCATCCAGACCAGCCCTTACCGTTCTGCCTGTATACAAAACATCGTCAACGAGAATTACCTTTTTATTGGTAATTCCAACCGGAATGGCTGAGCCTTTAACAAGTGGTTCTTGATTTTCTGTTACTTTCGTTAAATCATCTCGATAAAGAGTAATATCTAATTCACCAACAGTTATCGACTTCCCCTCAATCTCTTCAATTTTTGTCGCAAGGCGTTCTGCTAGATAAATGCCTCTTGTTCGAATTCCAACAAGAATACAATCATCAATTCCTTTATTTTTCTCAATAATTTGGTGGGCAATCCTTGTCAGAGCCCTTCCGATGGCTTGTTCATCGAGGATAAGTACTTTTTGGTTCATTCTACACCTTCTTTAATAAAAATAAAAAACCTCACACCGTTATTGGTGAGAGGTAGACAAGTTAATTTATCAGATATAGGCATGTAGCCCATTATCTTTAACCGTTTCCTTCTCAGCCTCACGGGACTGTTTTAAAGGCATATTCAACTAAAGTAATCTTACTGTACGAATCTCACTTAGTCAATGGTTATTTTCGCAGGTCGTTAAGTAAACGTTCGAACTCTTCTGGGAGTGGTGCTTCAAATTCTAAGTACTCCTGTGTTCTTGGATGATCAAAGCCTAGCACTCCTGCATGTAAGGCTTGTCCTTCTATATCCAGTGTTTTTTTCGGTCCGTATTTAGGGTCCCCAGCAAGTGGGTAACCGATATATTTCATATGAACACGAATTTGGTGTGTCCTGCCCGTTTCTAATTGACATTCCACAAAGGTGAAGTCTTTAAAGCGCTCAATCACATTAAAATGTGTAACCGCATGTTTCCCATGATCAACGACTGTCATGCTCTGGCGATCCTTTGTATCCCTACCAAGCGGGGCATCAATGGTACCAAAGTCATGAGGAATAACGCCGTGGACAATCGCTTTATATTTACGTGTGACCGTTTTTTTAACCAACTGATTAACCAGGTTTTCGTGGGCCATATCATTTTTAGCAACCATCAACAGGCCAGTAGTGTCCTTATCAATGCGGTGAACAATTCCTGGTCTTAACACCCCATTAATACCCGATAGATCTGTGCAGTGAGCCATTAAGCCGTTGACAAGTGTCCCCGTTAAATGTCCAGGAGCGGGATGAACGACCATGCCTCTCGGTTTATTAACAACCAAAACATCTTTGTCTTCAAAATAGATTTTTAAATTCAGTTCTTCTGCAACAACATCCAATTCTTCTGGATCAGGAATACTGATTTCAATTAAATCATTCGTACTGCACTTATAATTTGTTTTAACTTTTTGTCCATTCACAAGGACATGCTCTTCTTTAATCCATTGCTGAACTTGTGTTCGTGACCATTCTTCATCAAGTGTTGAGATTACCTTATCAATACGATCTCCTTTTTGATCTTCAAGAATGGTGTGATTCATTTTCTCCATTTGATTTCTCCTTTGTTTCTCTTCTCTCTTCTAGCAGGAATTGAATCATCAACAATATTACACCAATGACTAATGCAGAATCAGCAATATTAAAAACTGGAAAATTGTAATTGAAAATAAACGTGTGAATGAAGTCGACAACTTCCTTATGGATCACACGGTCAATAAAATTACCAATGGCGCCTCCAAGAATTAATCCTAATGACACCCCTAACAACCATTTACCCTTTGTCTCTTTGTAAAGATAATACATAATACCGATAATGACAATAACAGTAATAACATAAAAAAGCCACATTTGACCTTGTAAGATCCCCCATGCAGCCCCACGATTGCGGTGAGAAGTAATATACAAAAAGTTATCAATAATGGTAATATTTTCTCCTAGATACATGTTGTTTACAATAAACCATTTCGTAATCTGATCTAATAAAATAACAAAAAGAGCGATTAAGTAATAAAACACTAAGAAATACCTCCACATTAACCTAAACTTACTTCTTAAGCATTTTAGCATACTTTTTCGCGAAACGGCAATATACATTATAGAATGGGCTTATGAAGTGGTTTTTTAAAATAGGTTTCTAAGTATTCTGAATCCTTAACTGATCTTAAGGTAGGCATCATATTTAATAAATCATCTGGCAAAAATTCACCAGAAATTTCACATTGACCAAAATTACCCTCTTCCATCTTTTTTAATGCTGCATCAATGTCAGTAAGTTCTTCTTCTAGAATGGACGTAAACCAATCTTGCTTGTGTTTATTCACTAATGAGTATTCGATTTCAACTCTTGTTAGACGGAGTTCCAAAAACAGCTTCTCCTGCATGGCATTCATAAAAGTGACCTCCGTGTAATCATTTGTCTTATTATTTCCGGAAAATATCGTCTGACTCGGAAAAATATTTGACAACAACTACAACAATTAACGAAGGTGGGAAATATAAGAAAAGCGCACGTGCCCGTTTAGCGCTCTATGTGCGGACTGATGATCTTCGTCTAAAATAAAGGAAACAAACAATCCGATGTTGACTTATCGGAAAGGGAGGTAAAAATTCAAAACTCGATTTTTACTCGTTGAGCAAAGTACACTTGCAGAACGGGCACTTACACTAGTCACTACTCCAAGTTAAAATGAGATGAATTCTGAAAATTTAAGTATAAAAAAGCCCCGTTACATGCGCACGGGGCAACTTTCTATTGAAAATGTGAGTAATTCTCTTTGACAACGTCGGCACAACGTGGACAAATCGTTTTGTGTTCAGGATGTTTTCCAACATCTGTTGTTACAGTCCAGCACCGTTCACATATTTCACCTTCAGCTTTTGTGATAACTATTGCTGCTGTTTCTAATTTAAGCGCATTTTCTGGGGCTTGTTCATACATCCCGGCGACTTCAAATCCTGAGATAATAAACAATTGGTTTATGTTTTCTTCGATCGAATCTAATAGTACTTTCGATTGATCTGTAACATAAAGGGTTACTTTAGCTGCTAACGATTTCCCAATTACCTTTTCATTTCGGGCTTCTTCAAGTGCCTTTAACACATCATTACGAAGCTTCATGAAGGCCGTCCACTTTTCTTCTAACGCATTTGCGCCCTTAAGTTCCTGGTATTCTGGAAGGTCTGTCAATTGCACACTTTCTTCTTCAACAGCTGGGATGTATTTCCATACTTCATCTGCAGTGTGTGAAAGAATTGGTGAAACTAACTTTGTTAAAGCATGTAATGATTTATATAAAACAGTTTGGATGGCACGACGCTCTTGATTGTCCGCTGCCTCAATATAGAGAACATCTTTTGCAAAATCAAGATAAAATGAACTTAAATCGAGGGTGCAAAAATTATTCACGGCATGATAAATTCCTGCAAATTCATAGTTTTCATATGCATTACGAACATTTTTAATTAAGTTATTTAATTTAACAAGCATAAATTGATCAACTTCACGCAAGTTTTCATATGGAACCATATCTGTAGCTGGATTAAAGTCAGCTAAGGTCCCTAACATGAAACGGAAGGTGTTCCGGATTTTCCGGTATACCTCTGCAACCTGCTTCAAAATCGGATCAGATACACGAACATCTGCCTGATAGTCAACGGAGGCAACCCAAAGGCGGACAATATCTGCTCCTAGCTGATTCATGACTTTTGCTGGTTCGACAGTGTTTCCCAATGACTTACTCATCTTTCTTCCATCGCCATCTAGTACAAATCCATGGCTTAATACGCCCTTGTATGGAGCCATGCCAGTGACAGCAACCGCAGTCGACAGTGATGAATTAAACCAGCCGCGATATTGGTCAGAACCTTCAAGATAGAGGTCCGCTGGTCGTACTAAATCCTCTCTTTCGAATAGGACTGCTTGATGGGAGGAACCCGAATCAAACCAAACATCCATGATATCTGTTTCTTTTGTAAATATTCCATTTGGACTACCAGGATGTGTAAAGCCTGATGGAAGTAAATCTTTAGCCTCACGTTCAAACCAAATATTTGAACCAAACTCACGGAATAATCCAGAAATATGGTTGATGGTTTCATCAGTAATAATTTCTTCTTCATTTTCTGCATAAAATACAGGAATTGGCACTCCCCAGACGCGCTGACGTGAGATACACCAGTCACCACGGTCACGAACCATATTAAACAAGCGTGTTTCGCCCCATGCAGGTACCCATTTTGTTTCCTTAACTGCTTCAAGTAGTTCATTACGGAAATCTTTAATGGACGCAAACCATTGTGCTGTTGCGCGGAAGATAACAGGCTTCTTTGTTCTCCAGTCGTGTGGATAGGAGTGTGTTATAAACGATAGCTTTAACAGTGCCCCTACTTCTTCTAATGCCTCTGTAATTGAAATGTTTGCCTTTTCGTAGAAAAGACCTTCAAAGCCTGGTGCTTCACTAGTCATCACTCCCTTATCATCTACAGGGCATAACACATCTAAACCATATTTTTGACCAACATAAAAGTCATCTTCCCCATGACCTGGTGCCGTATGAACACAACCTGTTCCGGCATCTGTTGTTACATGTTCGCCTAGTACCACTAAGGAATCACGGTCATATAACGGATGTTTGGCAACAATTAACTCTAATTCATTTCCTTTTATCTTTTGGATAACTGTTGGATCTTCCCAGCCAATTTCTATTGCTACAGCTTCTAGAAGTGCTTCGGCCACTAGGTACTTTTGACCTTTTACTGAAACCACCACATAGGTTAAGTCAGGATGGACGGAAATACCTAAGTTAGCAGGAATTGTCCAAGCTGTTGTTGTCCAGATGACAATTTGAGTATCGGTATCAAGAACATCCTTGCCATCCTTTACCTTAAAGCCTACATAAATCGACGCAGATTTTTTATCCTGATATTCAATCTCTGCTTCAGCTAATGCTGATTCACTTGATGGGGACCAATAAACGGGCTTAAGACCTTTATAGATATATCCTTTTTTCGCCATTTCTCCAAAAACTTTAATTTGCTGTGCCTCATATTCTGGCTTAAGCGTAATGTATGGATTTTCCCAATCACCACGAACGCCTAAGCGTTTAAACTGTGTCCGCTGGCTGTCAATTTGGCCATAAGCATATTCTTCACATAGCTTACGAAACTCAGCAACTGTCATCTCTTTTCGTTTGACGCCTTTATTTGTCAGCGCCTGCTCAATCGGCAGTCCATGTGTATCCCAGCCTGGCACATATGGAGCCTGATATCCGCTCATTGATTTATAGCGGTTAATAAAGTCCTTTAAAATTTTATTTAATGCATGTCCGATGTGGATATCCCCATTTGCATAAGGAGGTCCATCATGCAATACGAATAGCGGTCGGCCTTCTGTACGTTTTTGCACTTTTTCATAAATATCTTTTTCTTCCCATTC
>JAIMAD010000111.1 GCA_023512145.1 Bacillus sp. (in: firmicutes)
ACGGGTACCGCGACCTGGTGGACGCCTCCCTGGCCACTTACTACTCCTTGATCAGCGCGCGCACCAACGAAACGATGCGGGTGCTCACGGTGATCTCGACCATCTTCATGCCGCTCACCTTCATCGTTGGTCTTTACGGGATGAACTTCCAGAATATGCCGGAACTTAACTGGAAATACGGCTATTTTGGCGCACTATTTCTTATGTTTGTAATTGTGCTTGGCATGTATTTTTACTTTACTAAAAAGGGATGGTTTAAATAGGAGTAAAATACAAAAAAATAGCTTCTGCTAGTATGCCATTTTCCAATTGTTAATCTATTCCCAATTTTCATACTCAACAGTACCACCTGTTAAATCAATGGTATTCAACTCCCCTTGATAATAGGTTTTTCCATCTTTTTCGACAATTAACTTCTCATACGTATAAACGCTTTGCCCATTTGGAAGGTGGATTATTATCTTTTGACCTAGATTCTTTGTAGGTACCTCAATTTTTATTGTGTTTTGATAGTAATAACCAAAAATAAAGAAACCAACAGCTAGGATCATACTGGTAAATAGGAAATAGATTAGACCCTTCCTGGAAAATTTTTGCGGCTTGTGGTTATAAAGTTCTACTCTGTTCAACTTTTAACTCCTCCCATTTGTTTGTGGGTAATTTACAGTTAAGTTCGAAAGTTAAATTTTTCAAATAGTCACATTTATACCAGAATGTATATTTTTATCCCATAAAAAAAAGGTATGTACACTTGTTAACCTATGCAGTACCACTAAAAAAATTGACTATAAATCGTTGGAAATACATCATTTTCGATTTTATGTATAATAGTAAAGAATGAATATCAGAAAAAAGGGGTTAATTATCGTGGCCAATATAAATTCACAAGAAACGATGGCATTAATAACAGACTTGGTTTCCATTCCGAGTCCGTCAGGTAATACAAATGAAGTAATCATCTTTGTCGAAAAATATCTTTCGGGATTACAAATCGATACATACAGAAACCGCAAAGGTGCACTTATTGCAACAATTGAAGGACAAAATTCAAGTAAACATCGCATGCTAACCGCGCATGTTGATACACTTGGTGCCATGGTAAAGGAAGTAAAATCGACGGGAAGATTAAAGATTGACTTAATTGGAGGATTCAAATTCAACTCGATTGAAGGAGAATACTGCCAGATTGAAACGAGCAGCGGAAAGAAATTTACGGGTACCATCCTTATGCACCAAACATCTGTTCATGTGTATAAGGATGCCGGTAAGCTTGAGCGAAATCAGGATAATATCGAAATAAGAATTGATGAAAAAGTACATACGGCCGAGGATGTCTTTGCACTTGGCATTGAAGTAGGAGATTTTGTTTCCTTTGATCCACGTGTTGAAGTAACTCCCAGCGGCTACATTAAATCCCGCCATTTGGATGATAAAGCCAGTGTGGCGATTTTGCTTCAACTAATTAAGCAACTGAAAACCGAAAGTATTACACTTCCATATACGACCCATTTCTTATTTTCTAATAATGAAGAAATCGGCTATGGCGGTAATTCAAATATAACCCCCGAAACGGTAGAATATTTGGCAGTCGATATGGGTGCGATGGGCGATGGGCAATCAACAGATGAATTTACTGTCTCCATTTGTGTCAAGGATTCCAGTGGTCCTTATCATTACGAACTGCGAAAAAACTTGGTCCGTCTTGCCGCGGAGAACAAAATTGACTATAAATTAGATATTTATCCGTTTTATGGTTCGGATGCCTCAGCCGCCATCCGCTCAGGGCATGACATTGTCCACGGTTTAATTGGTCCTGGCATTGATTCATCACACGCCTTTGAACGCACACACCAATCATCAATTGAGAATACGGCAAATCTTTTGTACTATTACGTACAATCAAGCTTAGTACGATAGTCGTAAATGTGGGCTTCACTACCAAAAAATATCCCCACTGAGATAATCAGAGGGGATGTTTTTTATTTCCGTGACTTATTTTGTGAATTTGGAATTGATTCATTTAACTTTTGCTAAGATTTTGGATTACGAAGTAAGTACGCAGATCCAACTGCTGCTGAAGATATCAATAACTTTTTGTTAGCTATTTCAAAAACCTCCTCAGAGTGATCTCCGATGCTTAATCTCCCCTCCCGTCGTGATTGTAACAATTGTGATTTTTCACCATTTATAAATGACATTGTTAATTAATGATTACTATTGAATCACGGTAAAATAAAAGACAGTTCTTAATAAAGAACTAGCTTTTCCTAATCCTACTTATTGCTTATTAACTATTTCATTGATTTGCGTATTATGCTGTTTGTATTGATCTAACAATTGATTTAAAAGTATTGTAGACTGCTCGGTATTCTTCTTTTCAGCTGAAAGCTTTAGTTCCTGAAATGTCTTCCAATGCGCCATTTCTTTTCCACCATGTGCCTGTTTCATAAACTCCTCTTTCGTAATCTTCCCTTCATCAAATTGTTTCTTTAGTGCTTCCAAATTCGCCATTTTATCCTTTTTCCATTGTTCACGCATGGCGGCATTTTTAGGACTCATCCATTTATTACGAAGTGTTTTCTTTTCCTCGAGAACCTTAATCCATTCCTCCTTTTTGGCTGGAGTATATTGGTCCACCCATGAAAGAAGCATTTTCTCTCTTTCCATCATCTTTGTTTGCCAATTTTTATGCATCATGTGGTGGCCATCTGTACCTTCTTGACAGTCACATGGTGCTTTTTCCCTTTGTTCTCCATTGGTGTCAGGCACCACTGTTTTGTTTGCGGATGCCATTACTGGCATCGAAAATAGTAATCCAAAAGATAAAAATAACATTTTCAATTTCATAACTTTCTCCTTCCAACCTTTTATTATTTGAAAATTATCCTTGTTTACATCGGCACGAAATTATTATTCCCAGTTTGTAAAAAAAAATTTACCATTTCGACAAAAAATTTGTAATAAATCACTTGTGCTTTTATACAATTTATCGTATTCTATGAATATAGAAGATATGTGAAATACTTCACAAGATAAAAAAGAGCATTTGCTCTATTTTTTTAAAAACCACTTGTGAAATTTTTCACAAAAATCAAAGGTGTCGGGAGCGGATTAATTATGACAAAACCAAAAATCGTAATCATAGGTGCTGGGTACGGCGGACTCGTTACAAATAAGACTCTCGAGAAGCTGTTAAAATCCGGTGAAGCAGATGTTACGCTGATTAATAAACATGATTATCATTACCTTACAACACAGCTTCATAAAACAGGAGTTGGAACTGCAAGTGATCGTCAAATTGCTATGTCAATACCAGAACTAATCAATTCTAACAAAACTCACTTTTTAAGAGCATCGGTATCGAATGTTGATATCACCAACCAAGAAGTACATCTTGAAGGTGGCGACACAATCAATTATGACTATTTATTAATAGCATTGGGATTTGAGGGTGAAACGTTTGGTATCCCTGGTATTAAAGAGCATGCATTTGAACTTCGTAGCTTTAGGAGCTCAAAAGCAATTTACCATCACATCAAAAAACAATTTAATCTTTATAAAGAAGATCAAGACCAATCTCGTTTAACCTTCGTTGTAGCTGGTGGAGGTTTTACCGGAATCGAGATGCTTGGAGAATTAGCTGATGGACTTCCAAAACTATGTAAAGAACACGATATTCCTTTTGAAAAAATAAAAATTGTTGCCATTGAAGCCGCACAATCTGTTATTCCATTTTTCCCTAAGCAATCCATTCAATATACAACAGAAGCTTTAGAAAAAAGGAATATTGAATTAATCACATCAACAAAAATACTTGGATGTACACCTGATAAAGTTGTACTTGAAAATAATGTAGAAGTTCCTACCCAGACATTAATATGGTCTTGTGGTGTAAAAGGAAATACTATTGTTCAAAAATGGGGATTACCAATTGAAAAAGGTAAACTCGCTGTCGATTCTTACCTTCGAGTTAAAAATATGAAAAATATTTTTAGTATCGGTGATTGCTCTTTATTCATGAAGGATGAGAAATCAGCTTTACCTCCGACTGCACAAGTCGCCCTGCAACAAGCACCTGTATGTGCCAAGAATATTGTTGCTTCCCTACGAGGTGAATCATTAAAAACGTTTGAATATCATCACAAAGGATCTGTTGCATCTATCGGACTAACCGCTGCAGTTGGAAAAGTCGGTAATTTCCGTTTATCTGGATTATTTGGAGCTTTTATGAAACAAGTGATTGAAGCCCGCTACCTATTTAATCTTGGCGGTCCATCACTAATAATCAAGCAGCATTTTGGTGTAAGCCGTGATTCAGTAAAAGTAACGGCTAAAGAATAACCTTACAAAATTTATTAAGCAAATTATCCTTGCCAGTTGGAAATCTCCCTCCCCCGGCTGGCATAATATAGAACAATCCCTTAGAATTCTTGCCTTATATCCCCCAAATTTAAGGCAAACAGCCACATTCCAATTTTCTGGAATGTGGCTGTTTTTTTGTGAAGGCTATGCCCGGAAACTTTGTTTCTCTTATTCTAAATACCAATTTTACTTATACCAAAAAAATGTCATAATTAGGTTTGATAATAAAAAGATAAGCTATTCCCGTCCTAACGGAAATAGCTGTTCATTAATAGACATCTTTTTTAGTAAAGACGGTGAATGACACAAATAAAGCAGCTGCCCACCAAACGAAGAGCACCATGATTGAGAAGGAAAGATTCATGCCTTCAATTGGTGGTGCATTTCCACTGATATAGTCGGTTAACCGCAAATTGACCATGAAAAAGTATTTGGCGGATTCCCATGAGGACACCATATTGGTTAAGATGGCACCTGAGATTAAGGAAGCGAGCATCACACCCATCCCTGCCGCCGTACTTCGAATCAAAACGGATAGCATAAAGGATAATGTACCCACGACAATGGCGACAAACCAAACTAGTCCAAAATCCATCAGCAAAAACTTCCATTGCCCCATCAATTTAACATCAGAAGTGTTTAAGCCTATCTCTGTGACATTAAACCCCGTCAGGATTGGTGCACCCCACCCCTTGTATCCAAACACCAGTCCTGACACTAAATAAGATAGGATGCCAGCAATCGCAACAATTAGGGAAATGGCTAGGCAGAGAGTTAGGTATTTACTCAAGAGCACCTTCCACCTCCTGACAGGTCTCGTCAACAGAAGCTTAATTGAGCCCTGGCTATGTTCAGATGATACCAAATCGCTGGCAATGACCATGACCATTAGGGGGATAAATAAATCAATTGAGTTTTCTAAAAAAATTCTCATAAACGTTGGTGCACCTGGCTCAGAAGGATTGATATTATGATCGAGATAGTATTGTTGCTGCTGCAAAGAAATTTGTAGCTCTTTCTTCCATTCGTCTGTTATTCGACTACTACTCAGCCGATTAGTCGTATCAACAATTTGTGTCTGTAAAATGGTTCGCCAATCACTGGTTCCTAACTTTTCTCTTTGTGTTTCGACTTGTTTATATTGTGCATATGTAAATAAAATAACGAGGACACCAATAATGAGCGCAATGACAATCAGACGCTTCTTGGCTATCAGTTTCATCATTTCATTTTGAATCAATCTATTCAATTTTGTCACCCCCCGTTAATTCGAGGAATAAATCTTCCAGCACAGGCATCTTTCGATTGATTTCAATGACAGATACCCCCGCTTCGACCAACTGTTTATTCCATAAGGGAATCTGTAATTCATTAAATTCCGTTAAGATGCTACCGTCTTCGTTCTCTTCAATCGTTGTTAAGGAACTAAGAACTTGTTTTCCTTTTTCAATCGGATGAACGTGCCAAACTACTCGTTCTCGATTTGAAAGCAATTCATTGACACTATCAGTTTTAACAATCGCCCCTTGGGAGATAATAGCAACGCGGTCACATAAAATTTGAATTTCGCTTAATAAGTGACTCGACACAAGGACGCTTAACCCTTCCTCCTCCGCAAGAAAGCGAATAAATTGCCGCACTTCTCGAATCCCAGCAGGGTCAAGCCCATTTGTAGGTTCATCAAGAATCAACACTTTCGGCTTACCTAACAATGCCTGGGCAATTCCGAGACGTTGCCGCATCCCGAGAGAATAGGTTTTTACTTTATCGTGAATTCTATCGTTTAAACCCACAAGTGCAGTTACTTCTTTAATTCGCTCCTCACCAATTCCGTCTAGCATGCGCGCAAAATGGAGGAGATTGTTATAGCCTGACAAATAGGGATATAATTCAGGATTTTCCACGATGCAGCCGAGGTTGGTCATCGCAGCTTGAAATTGTTTTTCAATATTGTAACCACAAATATGGATACTTCCTGAAGTTGGTTTGATCAGACCGACGAGCATGCGGATCGTTGTTGTTTTACCAGCACCATTTGGACCTAGAAAACCAAACACTTCTCCTTCTCGTAAATCAAAAGTCAATCCTTTAATGATTTCTCGTTTACCAATCACTTTTTTTAAATTCTTAACAGATAATGTAATTTTTTTCTCCATTAATGACACCCCCTTACCAGGTTAGCAATGAGGCCACTCGTTCAGCAATTAAACGGTACCCTTTTGTATTTGGATGGAATTTATCAGAATACAAATAATCATTTACTTTCAACTCAAACAAGTCAAAAGTTGGAACAAATACGATTTTCGGATAGGCAGCACTTACTTCCGCACTGTCATAATTCCAAAAGCGAACCACTTTGGACATTTCTTTTCCCTGGTCTAATTCGATAAATGGATTATACAATCCAATGAAAAACACATTGGCTTTACTATTATTTTTACGAATTTTTTCAAAAATAAATTTCAAATTATCAAGATATTTTTCCTCTATTTCGGCAATTTCCTCTGACTCAAAATCAGTTAATCCTTGTCCCCCACGAAACAAATCGTTTCCACCAATTGTCATCACCACTGTATCTGCTTCTTTAATTTGTCGCTGTATTTCCGTTTGCTCGACAAGATTTCGTAATTGATCAGATGTTTGACCTTTAATGCCAAGGTTGGAAAGTTGGACTGGACCTTTTGTCTTTTCTTTGATTTCATCAATTAAAACTCCAACATAGCCTTTTCCCGTTTCATCGCCTGTTCCTCTTGTTAACGAATCACCTAAAGCAACGATAGTTAAGCCCTTTTTGTTTTCAACGACCTTGGAAACAGTATTTTTTTGCGGAATCGTCTCCGGTTTTCCAACATAATATTCCCCTACTGCAGTGCCTAGCCCAATTAGCCAAAGAAGGCAAAATAATACTGCTATGACCGTAATGGAGCGGATGATATTCTTATTCAAAGTAAACTTCCTTTCAGTCCTTTTCTATCATTTAATCATAGTTGTGGAACGAATCAAACTTTCAATCCAAACAATTCAAGAAAAATCTTTAAGTTGTGAAATTTTTTCCTGTATTTTGTAAATTTTCAAAAGGATATAAATGGAACCCCTTTCAAACGAATGTTAGTCACTTTGACGATTAATTACACAAACCAAATCGTAACAATTGAGTTTCCTAGTAGGATTACTCCACTCCCCCACACGAATGGTAACCACTTAAAACTTTTTTCTAATGTATCAATCTATTTGAATATTTTTACCACTGAATTTTTTAGCAAATAAATCAAAATTATTAGAATGGCAAGCACGATACTGCCTGTGATTAAATAGTTATTAACCAGTTCGTGAAGGGTCACCCAATTTGGACCGAGCATTTTCCCTAGCAAGATAAACGTGGAAGCCCAAATAAATGAACCAAGAAAAGAATAAACTGAAAAAACAAAAAGAGGAAGCCTTGTGACACCAGCAAAATAGCCTGTAAGGTGTCTGACACCAGGAATAAACAAGGAAATAATCACTAGTTTATTGTTGTATTTCTTTAACCATTTGGTAGTTAAATGGAACCGATCAGGTCCAAAATGAAATCGCCTACCATAATTTTCTAAAAATGGCATCCCAAGCTTATTCCCAATCCAATAGGAGAGGACCATGCCAAGTGAACAGCCTGTCGTAGCAGCAAGTACACAACCATACCAATTTAGTTGGCCCTGAAATGACAGGAAACCCGCATACCCCATCATTGCTTCGATGGGTATAGGTAGCACCATAATTCCAAGTAGTAAAGAGAGGAAAAGAACAAGGTATCCATATTCGTTCATAAGGGTAGTTATATTGTACAAAGATGTTTGCTCCTCTCTAAGTTGTCGGTACGTTTAGGACATAATGTTATTTTATCCATACTTTGTTAATATAGTAATCACGAACATGGTGTCACTTACTATTTTTAAAAAACTTCTATTTTTTAATTTGCCTCTCAACCCATTTTAATTGTTTTCTATTAAGCAATTCGGCTGGTTTTAACATCTAATGTGACCATGAAATACAATAAAGATATTAGTATCAACATGACAAATATACCTTGACGACATATTATTCATTCTTGTATTGTTGTATGTAGTTATTAAAACTACATATTAAAATAATGAGGATTTTTACTTTGAATAACTTACACTTGTAATGGCACTTTTCAGGTTAAATTATTAGTAAATTAGAGAATTCCACTGGAGGTTGAGGATTAAATGAAGACTGGAAAAATAGCATGGATAACCGACACTACCGCTTCTCTCAACAAAGAATTTATTGAGGAATACCATATACATGTAGTACCATTGCATGTGGTAATTAATCAAGAATCCTACAAAGAAACAATCGATATTACTCAAAAGGAATTTTATGAACGAATGCAAGATGAAGAAGGCACATTTCAAACTTCGCAACCGTCCGTTGGTGAATTTGTCGAGCTTTATACAAAGTTAAAGGAAGACTATGACTATGGAATAGCCATCCATGCCTCGAGTATCTTATCTGGTACATATCAAACCTCTGTAATGGCAGCTGAAATGGCAGATTTTAAGCTGTTTGCTATTGATTCACTAACAGGTTCATATCCACTATCCTTTTTAATGAAAAAAGGCGTAGAACTTGTTGAACAAGGCCTTGAAGGTAACGAAGTTGTCGCACACTTAAATGCTATACGTGACAACACACGTTTATATTTAATCCCATCAAATCTGGACCAGCTCCACAAAAGTGGCAGAGTATCTGGTAGCCAAAAAATATTAGCTTCACTCTTTAATATCAAGCCGATTTTAGCTATTGAAGGCACAGCAAAAATAGTAGATAAAGTTCGCACAGAAAAAAGGGCGATAGCTTGGTTGATTAATAAATTGACAGAAGACCTTAAAACAAGATCTGTCAATAAAGTTGCCATCGTTCATGCTAACGATATGAAAAGAGCAACTGCGCTTGAAAAATTAGTAAACGATACATTTCCTACAATTAAAACGGAATTAATGATGCTCATAACGGTTGCAGGCGTGCATACAGGGGTAGGGACTGCCGGGCTTTCATGGGTACTGGAATAAAGGACTGAATTCACAGTCCTTTTTTCTATCGAGCAAAAACCGTTAACTAATTAAAAACCCGATTTCCTATTTGGGAAATCGAGTTTTGGTTACTATTCCTCTAAACAACCCTTCGGTTCAAATCATCAATGCCCAAACTCTTACTAGTGTGATTCTACAATATCCCCTTCTTATTTGCTTCTTCCAACCAAGAAGGGAACTCATTAAGTAGTTGGTTATACAATTCTTCATCTGATGTCTTTTCGATATCCTTAATATGGAAAAAGTTAGCGTTATCTACAAAACGCCCTTCCATATTATCCAATTTTTCAAGCACCTCAAAATTGGAGTCACCTATTCCAACAAATTGCCAAAAGATTGGCTTCGTTGAAGATTCAATAACTGGTTTCTTGATTGTTCTTTTGCAGCCACCATCATTAATGAATACGATAAAAGCTGGTTCCTTTGATTGCGATTCTATTGTATATTTTTTAATGACATCCTCCATGACTGGTGGCTCATCATTTCTTCCAAACTTATGAATTAAATCGTTAGTCATTATATTGTCATTTACATAGTCTACAAAGTCTCTTTCTGTAACTGATTTCAATCGGGAGAATTCATTGTCATAAACCCATATATCCAGTGTCCCATCATCATCAAACTGGCTTGCAACAGCAAGAATTCGTTCAACAACTTTTTGGACGGTACCATCTTTATAAAAGCTCCTCATGGACCCAGAGATATCCAATACTAAACCAACACGAGCAACAACATTGGTTAGTTTCTTCTTTTCTAAAATAATCCCTGCCGTTTTTTTCATTAAATTAATAGTTGACATTTTTAGCAGTCCCCAATCGACAGAATTTTTTAATTCAAATAAAAGTTACAGATTCTTCTATTATTATACTTCATTTCAAAAATATGTTAGTAAATTCAACAAGATTAAGCAACTATTTTGTATAATAGGCTTAACTTAGTAAACATCTTGAAGATTAACTTATTAATGGGAAAGGTTTTTCTGATATCGAAATGTTTATATTTAGGGTAGGACATAGTAATGGAAAAAATACTGCAGAATGGATTGGAAATAATGAAAAAAAAGAAAAGATTACTACCATTTCTTGTGATTCTAGTGGCTTTAGGGCTGACATATATTGGGCTATTACAAGTTAAGATTACCCAATATAGCCATCAGGAAGTTCCGAAGAATGTCGATTATTTAATTGTCCTCGGTGCAAGTGTTAAAGGCACTGTCCCTTCATTAGCCTTTGCGAGTCGAATTAATTCGGCCGCATATTATTTAAAGAAGAATAAAGATTCCATTGTTATTGCATCAGGCGGAAGAGGCCCTGGAGAGGATATCTCTGAAGCCGAATCAATCAAAAGAGAACTAATGAAACAAGGAAT
>JAIMAD010000112.1 GCA_023512145.1 Bacillus sp. (in: firmicutes)
ATGCGAAACAGCCAATAGACCCCTTTCCTTTATTTCTGATTCTTGAATGGTAACCAAACAAATCCCTCCAAAACAGCCGAAATGACTATTATCCATTCATTTATAAGCCGATTTAAACATACTATTCTCATTGTAAAGAAGTCAGTAATACTTGTCACTACCAAACCATCTTCATCCTTATTATACTTCAACTTTTCACCTTTTTGGTAAAATCGGTATTTTCAATATTTTTTCATTGTTTCATTTTCCCACTAACCCACTAATAATAATCAATCAGGGATTATCTTCCTACTTTGATGGGAAAAATCAATTGACACTATTACTAGAATTTCATACACTTAAGATTGGGCAAAAACCCTAAACTAACTTTACATTAACCTATATAATAGAGAGAAAAAATATAAAAAGGGAGAGAACATTATGCAGCCAATATTACATCAAAATTCACAAACTGTTGTCGAATCAAACCACGGCTTTCAAGTTTGGTGGAAAATGACCCGTCCTCATACATTAACTGCTGCGTTTGCACCAGTCTTACTTGGTACAGTCCTTGCTCTTAAGACTGGGAAAATAAGTATCAGCTTATTTTTTGCCATGCTTATTGCCAGCTTGTTAATTCAAGCGGCAACCAATATGTTCAACGAATACTACGATTTTAAACGCGGTCTCGACACAGCTCATTCAGTTGGGATCGGCGGTACGATTGTCCGTGACGGAGTCAAACCGAAAACAGTCCTTAATCTTGCGTTTGGCTTTTATGGAATCGCCTTATTATTAGGGGTATATATTTGCGCGAACAGCAGCTGGTGGTTAGCACTTGTTGGTCTTATCTGTATGGCTGTTGGCTATTTTTATACAGGGGGTCCACTCCCAATTTCCTCTACTCCATTTGGTGAAATACTGTCTGGTTTTTTTATGGGAATGTTGATTATTTTAATCTCCTTCTTTATTCAAACAGGAACCGTTAATGGCACAAGTATTCTTGTGTCCGTTCCTAGTATGATTTTGGTGGGGATGATTATGTTATCCAATAACATCCGCGATCTTGATGGAGACAAAGAGAACGACCGTAAAACGGTAGCCATTCTTTTAGGTAAGAAACGGTCCATTTATTTATTAGCAAGCATGTTCACTATTTCTTATCTCTGGGTTTTTGGTCTGATTTTCATGGCTGTAACTCCTATATGGACAGCGCTTGTGATCCTAAGTGCTCCAAAGGCAATTACAGCTATCAAAGGCTTTACCCTAAATACTATTCCAATTAAAATGGCACCAGCAATGAAAGCCACCGCGCAAACGAACACTATTTTCGGTTTCTTGCTTGCGATTGGAATCTTTGTCGGATACCTTTTATAAGAAAAGCGCAAGCGCCCTGGTCAACGGCTTACTTTCCTTGCGCGCTCCAAGTAAGTATTGGAAACACGAAGAGCCGGAGGCGATTCAGGTGTTGACTTATCGTAGGGAGAAGAGCGAAGTCCACTAGTCGCTAGGGCGCTGCAGCACGGATAACTCTCAAAGCCAAGCCCAAAATTATTTACTTTCTTATCTGTTATCAAAACAAAATGCTTCTGCCAATGGCAGAAGCATTTTACTTTAGTGGTTTTATCCCCCAAATTTCATCCGCATATTCCTTAATTGTCCGATCACTTGAAAAATAACCTGCATTTGCGATATTTGTTAAGCACATTTTCTGCCATTGTAAACGATTTGTATATGCTTCTCCTATCGAACGTTGAATGTTGGTATAGGATGCAAAATCCTTTAAGACAAAATATTGATCATTTTCCTCTATCAACGAATCAAATATCGGTTCAAATTCGTTATAAACACCCGGGAAAAATCCATTCACAAGCTGATCCACCGCCTTGCGAATGTGATAATCATGATGATAATATTCAACTGATTGGTAGCCACCGTGCTGATGGTAGTGTAGAACTTCTTCTGAACTTAGTCCAAAGGTAAAAATATTGGAGTTTCCTACTAATTCATTAATTTCAACATTCGCACCGTCTAGAGTACCGACTGTTAATGCCCCGTTGATCATAAATTTCATATTTCCTGTTCCAGATGCTTCCTTACCAGCAGTAGAAATCTGTTCACTTACATCTGCTCCTGGAAAGATTTTTTCAGCAAGGGAAACACGATAATTTTCTAGGAATACTACTTTGATTTGATCCCCGACGATTGGGTCATTATTTATTCTTTCAGCAACCGTATTAATTAGTTTAATAATCTTTTTTGCATAGTAATAACCTGGGGACGCTTTTGCTCCAAAAATAAATACTCTTGGAACCATTGTAAAGCTTGAATCCTCTTTAATTCGGTTATAAAGATGCATAATGTGTAAAATATTTAGAAGCTGCCTCTTATATGCATGAAGTCGCTTTACCTGCACATCAAAAATCGAACCAATATCAACGGCTACATCAGTCATATCGAAAATAATCTTAGCAAGACTTTGTTTGTTTTCAGTTTTTATTTTTAACAGTTGTTCTAAAAACGGGGAATCATTTTGAAATTTTAGTAACTTTGTAAGCTCAGTAGCTGAATATGTCCAAGCAGGTCCAATCGTTTCAGTGATCAGTGAAGATAATTTAGGATTTGCCTTTAACAGCCAACGACGATGGGCAATTCCATTGGTTTTATTGTTAAATTTCTCTGGGAACAATTGATAGAATTGCTTCATCTCCCGGGTCTTTAAAATATCTGTATGGAGCCTTGCCACACCATTCACACTAAAGCTTCCCACGATAGCTAAATGAGCCATTTTTACAAAGTCATCTGCTATGATAGCAAGTCCCTTAATTCGCTCCCAATCACCTGGTGTTTGCTCCCATAGCTCCTGGCAGAACCGTTCATTGATTTCATCAACAATCATATAAATCCTTGGAAGAAGCGGCTTAAAAATATGGATTGGCCATTTTTCTAATGCTTCTGATAAGGTCGTATGATTCGTATAGGAAATGGTATTTTTCGTTATCTGCCATGCCTGTTCCCACTCAAAACCTTCATCGTCAATTAGGATTCTCATTAACTCTGGAATGGCAAGTACTGGGTGTGTATCATTAATGTGAATGGACACATGTTCATGGAGTTGTTTCAGGCTATTATGCTGTTTCCGGTAAGTTTTTAAAATGGATTGAATACTAGCTGACACTAAAAAGTATTGCTGCTTAAGCCTTAAGATCTTGCCTAAATCATTCGTATCATCTGGGTATAACAACTCAGAAATCGCTTCTGTTTCACGCTTATAGCTTAAAATATCCCCATGAAGAGGAAATTGGGAGGGCTCCGCATTCCAAAGTCTTAACGTATTGACTGTTTTTGACTGATACCCAAGTACAGGCATGTCGTGAGGGACAGCGGTAACGGTTTCGGCATTCAAATGATGGAAAACTAGACGGCCTTTTTCCTGCTTTGCTTCTACCTTACCCCAAAATCGGATTTTAACTGCACTATCTGCTTTGCGAATTTCCCAAACATTGCCGCTCTTCAGCCATTGCTCCGGCAATTCCACTTGGTAGCCATCAACAATTTTCTGTTCAAACAAACCATGCTTATAGCGAATACCATGACCATGACCAGGCAGATTCAATGATGCAAGCGAGTCTAAAAAACAGGCCGCTAATCTACCTAATCCACCGTTTCCTAACCCCGCATCTGCTTCTAATTCCTCCAAATCACCAAAATCAATTCCTAATTCTTGGAGACCTCGTTCTACCGTGTTTTCTACACCCAAGTTAATCAAATTTTGCCGTAAGAGTCTCCCCAATAAATATTCAATCGAGAGGTAATAAACCTGCTTCCCCTTTGCAGCAAGATATTTTTCATTTGTGGCTATCCAATCCTTACTAACGAATTCGTGAAACATATTTCCTAGTGTTTGATATTGTTCTCTCATCGTGCTTTCCGGAAAGCTCTTCCCGGAAAGCATCTCGAGCCTTTTAAGAAAGGTTTCCTTAAACACAGTAGTATTAGAAAACATGCGTTTCACTCCTTGAAATGAGCTCTCTATAGAGCTCATTATACATTTGTGCTGACTTGGCCCAGCTATAATCCATTGCCATTGCTTTCTTTACAATTACTTCCCACGCAATCGGATCATGATAAAAGCTAATTGCTCTTTGGATGGTATAAAGCATGTCTTGAGCATTGAAATTTCGGAATGAAAAGCCATTTCCTTCTCCCGTAAATTCATTCCATGCATGGACAGTATCATTTAAGCCGCCTGTTTCTCTAACAATCGGAATAGCACCATATTTCATCGCAATCAACTGTCCAAGACCACATGGTTCAAATTGGGAAGGCATTAAAAACAAGTCTGCAGCGGCATATAGCTTATGCGCCAGTTCTTCATTAAAACCTGTATAAACTTTTAACTTTTCTGGATATATCCGTGCAACATGTCTTAAGTGTTCTTCGAATTCATCATCACCTGTTCCAAGCACGATTACCTGCAAGTCCTCTTGCAAAATTTCACGGAGGACACATTTAACCAAGTCGAGACCCTTTTGTTTTGTAAGTCGTGAAATCATGACCAATAAGGGCGAATTCGCACATTCCGGTAAGCCAAATCGTTTTTGGATTTCACGTTTGTTTAGTGCCTTTTTTTTAAGATCATTGGCTGTAAAGGTTTGGTAAATCAGTGGGTCTGTCTCTGGATTATAAAAATCCTCATCAATCCCATTTAAAATCCCAACAAGATCATCTTGTCTTTTTCGTAGGAGGCCATCAAGTTTTTCACCGTATTCCACTGTTTGAATTTCCTCTTTATAGGTTGGACTCACCGTTGTAATCTCATCTGCTGCAACAAGCCCAGCCTTCATAAAATTGATATTGCCAAAAAACTCTAATTGTTCTTTGTGAATTAAACTTTGGTCTACTCCTAGCAAATCTCCTAATATCTCTTTCGGAAAAATACCTTGGAATTGGAGGTTATGAATTGTAAACACAGTCCTGATTTGACCGTATCCTTTTCTATTGTAATAGTCAGTTCGTAAAAGGAAAGGAATCATTGCCGTATGCCAGTCATGGCAATGCAGGACATCAGGAAAAAAGTCTAGTTGCGCCAGTGCTTCTAGAACTGCGTGGTTAAAATACGCATAACGTTCGCCATCATCATAATACCCATATAAATTTTCCCGATTAAAGTAATATTCATTATCTACAAAGTAATATATAACACCTTTGTGTGTGAGCTCCTCAATTCCGCAATATTGATTTCTCCAGCCGACGGGAACAGAGAATTCCTTCACCTTTTTCATTTCCGTCTTATAAGATTCTGCAATCGTTCCATACTTTGGGAGAATAACTCTAACATCTGTACCTAGACCCATTAATTCCTTTGGCAGGGAACCGGCCACATCGGCCAGTCCACCGGATTTTGCAAAGGGTCCACATTCCGAAACTGCAAATAATACTTTCACGAATTCATCAACGCTCCTTGTTTCGTTCCTTTTCGAACCACAAATGGGGAACGAGCCGTTCCGGTTAGTTGGGTTCCCTCTTCAACTCTTACATCTTTATCTAAAATAACTGAATCTAAATGACAATTATCCTTGATATGGCATTTTTGCAAGATGATACAATCCTTTATAACTGCTCCTTTTCCAATCGTCACACCACGGAATATTATACTATTTTCTACCGTACCACTGATTAAACAGCCATTAGCAATCATGGCATTTTTTACAACAGACCCTTTTATATATTTTGTTGGTGGCTCATCCTTTACTTTTGTAAGGATTGGCTGCTCTTTAATAAATAGTTTCTTCCAAACATCCGTATTCAACAAATTCATACTAGTAGAAAAATAGCTTTCGATGGAATCTATCATTACGGCATAACCGTCATAATCATAGTGACAAACAGGATAAAGAGAGTGAATGTCATGCACAACATCCTTCATACATGTATATCCTGTTTCGTTTCTTGTTTCAATTAGTTTAATAAATAAAGACGTGTCAATTATATACATCTCCATTGAACCGCCATCCTTTTGATGGATTTCGGTGATATCACACCCTGAATTTCTATGAGCATCAAGGATTTGTCTAAAATTCATATTAAAAACTGTATTACAATTAGCAATGATCGAATACTCTTGTGTACTTCGATAAAAAAAGTCTAAATTTGCAGCAAAAAGTTCAAACGATCCTAAACGATTACCATCGTTATCAACAATTGAGGATGGGAAAAAGAATAGTCCATCCCGCTTTCGATTTAGATCCCAATTTTTCCCTGATCCTAGATGATCCATTAGTGATCGGTGTTGCATCTTTGGAAAAATAGCGACACTTCGAATCCCTGAATTCACCATGTTTGAGAGGACAAAATCAATAATTCGATACCTCCCCGCAAAAGGTAGTGCCGCAAGGGAGCGATGTGTTAATAAATCTTCTAAATCATCGTGGTAGGTGGTGGCATCAATGACGCCTAAAAGTTTTTTCTTCATTCCAGTCCCTCCCCATATTAGAACAGCGCAAGCAACCATTAAGCGACGTATGGACTCAATTAGGACGCTCCAAACAAAATAAAGCTTCACGGTACTTTTAGCCGATTTGATGTGAACTTATCGTTGGGATACGTATGATATACACCACCTGCTGGCCTTGCTTGTTCTAGACAATTGAAATCAAAAAGCAGAGTATAGCTCGCTTAACATTTCTTTAGTAACTAGTATAATCTCATCATCAAACGGACGTATCACTGTTCCGTCCGGTACGTTTACATCACTTGGAACAATTGCTCTTTCTATCTGACAATTTAGGCCAATTGTGGCATCTGGCATGATGACAGATTCTTTAATCTTCGATCCTCTTCCTACTGTAACCCCTTGAAATAGAACAGATTTTTCCACTTCCCCCTCAATGATGCAGCCCTCATTTATCAGCGACTCTTTTACAACCGCATCTGAAGAAATGTATTGTGGCGGTTGGTTCGGATTAACAGAATAGATTCTTCTCTCATGATCAAACAAATCTAATTTACAATCTTCTTCTAATAGATCCATGTTCGCTTCCCAAAGGCTTTGAACCGTTCCGACATCCTTCCAATATCCTTTAAATGGATATGCAAACAATTTCTTATTTCCATCTAGTAGCATTGGGATTATATCTTTACCAAAATCATGACTCGAATCAGAATTTCGATCATCCATTTCTAAATATTCTTTAAGTATATTCCAACTAAAAATATAAACACCCATCGACGCAAGGTTATTTTTAGGATTGTCTGGTTTTTCCTCAAATTCTACTATTCTTAAATCATTGGTTGTATTCATGATACCAAAACGGCTTGCTTCGGCCCAAGGAACTTCAATTAAGGATATCGTTACATCTGCTTTTTTTTCAATATGGTATTCAAGCATACTCTCGTAATTCATTTGATAAATATGGTCACCCGACAGGATTAACACATAATCAGGTTTGTATTGTTTAAGATAAGTAAGGTTTTGAAAAATCGCACTCGCAGTCCCTGTATACCACTTTACTTCGGATGACTCGCTATAAGGGGGTAACACGGTTACTCCGCCATCCAGACGATCAAGGTCCCAGGCACTGCCAATCCCAATGTAGGAATTTAAAACGAGTGGTTGGTATTGAGTTAAAACCCCAACCGTATCGATACCTGAATTGACACAATTACTGAGTGCAAAATCGATAATCCGGTATTTCCCTCCAAATGGTACAGCTGGTTTCGCAATTTCACTTGTCAGTGAATTCAGCCTACTTCCTTTCCCGCCTGCCAATAGCATTGCTACGCACTTTTTCTTTGCCATTTTCACTTCGCTCCTTCCGTTTTTTAACTGGTCTTATTATTTGAAAGCCAAATGGGGGAATCGTTAGATAAAGTGAAAATGGCTGACCATGGAATGGCTCTTCTATTGCAAAAATAGTCTTTTTATTAATCAATCCAGATCCACCATATTCCTCCTGATCACTGTTGATAATTTCTTGATACTCACCAGGATTAGGAACACCAAGCTTGTAGACTGGGTAGCTTACACCTGTAAAATTGCAAACTATTACCAAACTATCAACTTCCTTTTTTCCTCTCCTAATAAATGAAAAAATAGATTGGACGCTGTTATTCGCATCTATCCATTCAAACCCATCCTGCAGATGATCGAGTTCATAAAGTGCCTTTGAGTGTTTATATACGTTAGTTAGTACTTTTACATACTTATTTAAATTTTGGTGCATTTCATAGTCCATTAAGTTCCAATCAAGCTGTTCCTTATCTTTCCATTCTGAAAACTGGCCAAATTCAAAGCCCATAAATAAAAGCTTCTTTCCAGGATGTGCAAACATATAGCCTAGTAAAAGCCTAAGTTGAGCAAACTTTTCCCAATAATCTCCTGGCATCTTATCTAGCAATGACTTTTTCCCATGTACCACTTCATCATGGGAAAATGGCAGCATAAAGTTTTCTAAAAAGGTATAAAAAAGTGAAAACGTGACTTTTGAATGCGCATGTGTCCTTGTGTAGGGGGGGGTTTCTATATATTCAAGCATATCATTCATCCAGCCCATATTCCATTTGTAATCAAAGCCCAGTCCCCCATAACGAACGGGTGCCGTCACTTGAGGAAAGTCAGTAGAATCCTCACCAATCATGATAAAATCTGCTTGATAGTCATGGACCTCTTTATTTAACTTTTTCAAAAAATTGATTCCAAATGGGTTTTCTCGCTTTTCACTAGAACCATTTGGCAAATAAATAATGTTAGCAACAGCATCCATTCTAAATCCATCAATATGGAAATAATCTATCCAAAAAAATGCATTTGAAATAAGGAAACTCTGTACTTCTCCTTTTCCTAGGTCAAAGTTGGCTGTCCCCCATACGACATTTTCTCTGTCACCAGCATCGCTATAAGAAAAACTATGTGTTCCATCAAAGCAGTAAAGTCCATGAGCATCCTTGCAAAAATGACCTGGAACCCAATCTAAAATGACCCCTATACTATGTTGATGAAACTGGTCCACAAATTCTCTAAAATCATTCGGTGTACCATACCTAGATGTAACAGAAAAGTATCCTGTTCCTTGATATCCCCACGAATCGTCGAGCGGGTGCTCAACAAGAGGTAATAATTCAATATGTGTAAAGCCATGTTCCAATACATATGGAATTAACTCTGAAGCCAATTCTTTATAGGTTAAGTAATCGCCATTTTGTTTCTTTTTCCAAGATCCTAGGTGAACTTCATAAATAACCACCGGTTCTGAAACAAGATTCTTTTGTTCACATCGATTTATCCATTGTTCGTCCTGCCACTGATAATCGTTTAATGAGTAAACAATCGAGGCTGTATTCGGTCTTAATTCAGAGTAAAAAGCAAATGGATCTGCTTTGAGAAGCCTTTCCCCTGATTGAGAGAATATTTCATACTTATAAAGACTTCCCACCATGTCCTGATTAACAACAATAAACCATACGCCTTCTTCATTAACCTTTTCTAGATCATATCCTTCACCATTCCAGCTATTAAAATCACCCGTCAACCTCACATGACGGGCATTCGGAGCCCATACGCAAAATCGTGTATATACTTTGTCGGAAATCTTAAATATATGAGCTCCAAAAAGCTGATGACTTTGGAAAAAGTTTCCTTCGTGAAATAGGTGCAGCTGATAACTTGTAGGAATAAATGCATTCACTGTCATGGCTCTTCTCATCCTCAATGAAAAATGTATTTCAAACACTAATTATAATTTATATTACTGAATATTCCACGAAATATTTTTATACCTTATCTGACAATAACTGATTTTTTTTGATAACAAAAGCTTTTTTTTACAAAAAATGTAACTATACTACAAAATTTCTATACGAAAACGACAAAAGTCTACAGAGTTATAAACTAATTAGTTAATAAATAAAATATACTATTGGCGGTTTTAGTATTTAAAGGGAGTTGTAAGTGGAATCACTATTTTCACATGAGAGGTGGAGGAAAAATATTTTTTTAATATAATATATTAAGTAAAATCATATATCATCAATTATGTTATGTTTAACTTTTTCTATAGAAAAAAAGATGTGAGATTATCTCCATTTATCGGCAGGTTTAAAGAATTGTGACGATTTGGACATTTACTGGAAGAGGTCAAGGAGTACTTTGATAAAGGAAAATTACAACACAAAAAAACTGATAACAAAGTGTTATCAGTTTTTTGTATGACCCCTACGGGATTCGAACCCGTGATACCGCCGTGAAAGGGCGGTGTCTTAACCGCTTGACCAAGGGGCCTTTATGGCGGAGAAGGAGGGATTTGAACCCTCGCGCCGGTTACCCGACCTACACCCTTAGCAGGGGCGCCTCTTAAGCCGCTTGAGTACTTCCCCGTTTGGCTCCGCAGGTAGGACTCGAACCTACGACCGATCGGTTAACAGCCGATAGCTCTACCACTGAGCTACTGCGGAACAATATATATGGTGGGCCTAAATGGACTCGAACCATCGACCTCACGCTTATCAGGCGTGCGCTCTAACCAGCTGAGCTATAGGCCCCCACAACGAAATATAAGAGAGATTGTTCTCTCAAAACTAAACAAACAAGAAACGTCAACGTTTATCTATCAGTGAAGATAGAAGTTTCCTTAGAAAGGAGGTGATCCAGCCGCACCTTCCGATACGGCTACCTTGTTACGACTTCACCCCAATCATCTGTCCCACCTTAGGCGGCTGGCTCCTTGCGGTTACCCCACCGACTTCGGGTGTTACAAACTCTCGTGGTGTGACGGGCGGTGTGTACAAGGCCCGGGAACGTATTCACCGCGGCATGCTGATCCGCGATTACTAG
>JAIMAD010000113.1 GCA_023512145.1 Bacillus sp. (in: firmicutes)
ATCCCTAGTTCTTTTTCGACTTCTTTGATGTTACCTCTGCATACTAGAAATACTTCGACAAAATCCATCTGATCTTTGGACAGCGATGCCAGCTTCGACATTTCAAACTCATTTTCAATCGTTGTGCAACAGTGTTTGCAATGCAGCTTCGTAACCTTCAACTTATGACTGCATACCGGGCAATTTGTAATAACTGGATAGGCCATAATCAAATCCTTCCTTTAGTTTGATTTAACTTGATTATAAAACAATAAAATTAATATGTAAATAAATAATATTAATTTTATTTGAAAATACTTTAATTTTATTAATATCATCATTGATTTTATTGATAATAAGGCAAATTGCCCCTATTTGTATTTAACAATTTAGTTCGGCAAATTATAACTTATAAAGTTTAAAAAATGTTTGACACATCAACTACTCTGTATTACTATATAGTGGTACTAAGTAATGTTAAGTAGTGTCGAAGGAGGATATATGAAGGATTTAACTGAAATGCTAAAGGGAATTCTTGAAGGAGTCGTACTTCAAAAGATTCAAACAGGCCAAACGTATGGCTATGAAATCACTAGGTACCTAAATGATTTGGGTTTTGATGATATTGTGGAAGGAACTGTCTATACGATTCTTGTACGAATCGAGAAAAAAGGACTCGTGGAGATTGAGAAGAAAAAATCTGAACTTGGACCTGCGAGAAAATTCTACACACTCAATGCTAAAGGAGAACAAGAATTAAATAATTTTTGGCAACGCTGGTCATTTTTAGAAGAAAAAATGAATGAAATAAAGGAGCAAAGAAATGTTTAAAAAGATGATTCAAGAAAAACGAGAATATCGTGCATATCAAAAAAGAGTGAATGAATTACCTGAAGAATACAGAAAAGCAATGAAAGCAATTGAAAGTTATATGTGGAATTTTGCTAAGGGCTCAGGCATGTTTGAACTTTTGAAAAATATTTTGGAGATGTTCGAGAATAGTGCCAGTGATGGTTTAAGCGTACGAGATGTAGTAGGAACTGATATAGCAGAATTTGCTGACTCACTATTGGCTGAATTTCCAGAAGAAACATGGATGGACAAAATGAGAAAAAAGTTAAGAGATTCTATTAAATAAAGGAGAGAGAGCCATGAATTCAACTGTCATTCAAATCAAAAATGTTAAAAAGAGTTTTAAAGGGAATGAAGTTTTAACAGATGTAAATATCACTGTGAAAGCAGGTTCCATTTATGCCTTATTAGGTGCTAATGGGACCGGGAAAAGTACCCTTTTAAAAATCGTTACGGGGTTACTGACTAGTGATGGTGGACAAGTGACAATCAAAGATATTGATGTTGCCGACAATCCTGTAGCGGCACAAAAGTTATTTAGTTTTAGTTCACAGAATACGACCGTTGATGGAGTACTCACTGGATATGAAAACCTTCATTTGATTGCAAAATTGCGTCATGTTCACAATCCGAGAAAAGTGGCTGAAAGTCTATTAGTGAAGTTTGATCTGATTGATGCCAAAGATAGAGCTGTTTCAACTTATTCGGGAGGAATGCGACGGCGTCTTGACCTAGCCATGAGTTTAGTGGGGAACCCAGAAATCATTTTTCTAGACGAACCTACTACAGGATTGGACCCAAATAGTAGGAAGGATCTTTGGAATACGATTAAAGAAATGAAGTCGCAAGGGAAAACCATCTTCTTAACAACCCAATATTTAGAGGAAGCAGATTATTTAGCTGATCAGATAGGCTTTTTACGTGAAGGGGAGATTGTTGCGAGTGGAACGCCGGATGAAATGAAACGTAATGCTGGAGCAGATAAATTACTTCTTGTATTTAATAATAAACAAGATACCGAAAGAGCTTTAAAACTTTTAGAATCCTATTTTCCTGTCAAAAAAGAAGATTGTGAGATTTCTATTGATTTAACAGAGGAAATCACAACGACTTTAAACGTCTTGAATGCTCTAACAATTGATAAAATTGAACTCCAGACATTCAAAATGATTAGCCCGACTCTTGAGGATGTATTTATGACAATTACGAAAGGAAGAAAATAATGAATATCGTACAAAATTTTGGGGATACAATAACACTTGCCAATCGAATTATTAAACACAATATGCGAAGTATCGACACACTGATTACCGTTATTGCAATGCCTGTGATGATGTTATTAGGTATGGTTTATATATTTGGAGGAGCAATCCAAATTCCAGGAGTGTCTGAAGAGGATTATATTAATTATATACTACCTGGAATCTTATTAATGACAATTGCCACGGGATCAGCTTATACCTCGTTACGAATTAACTTAGATAAAACATCAGGAATGTTTGATAGGTTTAAGTCAATGCCTATAGCAAAATCATCCGTAATAGGTGGTCAAGTTGTCGCTTCAGTTGTATTTATGTTAGTTTCAATTATTGCCGTTTTGTTAGTAGGATTTCTAGCTGGATTCAGAACTGAGGCAACATTTTCAGAATGGCTTCTTGTGTGGTTAATGATTATTCTTTTTTCTCTTACAGTAACATGGCTTTCAGTACCTTTTGGATTAGCTGCTGGAAGTATTGAAGGAGCTAGTTCCTTCTCTTATATCTTATTGATGATGCTTTTTGTCAGTTCCGCATTTGTTCCTGTCGATGGAATGCCAAAGCTAGTTCGCCTCTTTGCAGAAAATCAACCAATGACCCCAATTATTCAAACAATCAGAAATCTATTAGATTCACATGCTGTTGGAAATGATTTGTGGGTATCTATTGGTTGGATGGTACTCATCATCATGATTTCATATATATTTGGAATGAAGGTTTATAGGAGAGTATAAGAAACTATAGGAGAGAAAATAAAATCATAAGCACCATTTTTAATATAAATAAATTTAGGTCGAATGGTAATTTGCTAACTCTATTAAATCAAAAAGGTAATATCCCCTTAAAGATGTTACACCTCTGATTATCAAAATTCTTGATAAACCTCGCTTTTTGCACACAGCGTTAAAGATATTACACACCCTCACCTTACGGGTGGCAGGATATAAGGACACCCTTAAACCCCATGATTATAAGGGAATTACATATGATCACCTACTGACACCATTTGATTAAATTACGGAAGCTTTTGATTAGTTCACGAACTTTTGAAGAAGCTTCTTTTTTTATTGTCTTGGATACAAATAGATTAACAATTTTAGTTGTTTTGTCATCAACATGACCTAATCTATCCATAATTTTTTGCATGCCTCTTCCAAATCCAAACAATGAATTGACAAACCTCGTCCATTTTCCTCGAGTTTCCCTTTCAATCAAACGTTTAATTAAAAAGGCTATAAGCCTTGATAGTTAAGCATTAGTCCCACTAAATAAATAAATTAATTGCTGAAAAATGAAATGAAAATTAGATATAAAAAGCATCCGAACCACTTTTGCCAGTAAACGACAGCCATTCGACTAAATTCATTATAGGCTATACTAATCAAACGTTTGGTTGAAACAGCTGAAAGTGCTGATTCTATAAGACTCTCCCCTGCAAAGCTAGAAGGAAAAATGTCGAGAGCCATTTAGAAATTCAGCAGGAAAAACTCCAACTATCCACAAAATTAGATGGTTTCTCTTGAACTTACATCATTCTATTAAATTCCCACTTATTCCCCACTACACAAACGTTTGATTGAAAGTGGTCCCAGTACGCGCCAATCCTGACTTTATCCATCTGAATGCCTGAAAAGAATGTCGAGAGCTGACTCTCAAACAACGTGGATGACACCCAGCGCTTAGTGACAGATGGAGGTTTTATTAATGATCAATTAGGATTTATCTCCTTTGGTGAATATCGATTGGAAGGACACCCTCCAATGTCAGATCTACACCAGACTACCGATGTTGGAGCAACCTGGGAACGCTTAGAGGTTCCGATACCGGAAGAATATCGGGACTACTTTACAATAGCGGAGATTCCTACCTTTCATGGGACGGAAGGAACTTTATTGGTGAATCAAGGTCCAGTAGGCGATTACATGGGCGGAAAGTTTTTGGAAGAGTTTACTTCAAAGGATCAAGGGAAGACACTGTCTTTTGCTGGTTTGGTCCATCCAGATGGGATGCTTCGTGCAAGGTAACAGTCCCTCGTGCTTGTGAACCTTTGGTGTTATGATTAACATATCAATGAAAAGGGGAAATGAATGTTGGAAAAAGAACAAGTTGTTTTCTTATCAAATGGGATGGAACAATCCAATCTAACTTTATTTGAAATTAAAAAATTAGATACTACCGTTAAAAACTTCCTTCCAGGCTTTCAAAAGGGAAAAGAGGCAATCTCTGGTTTTGAAGTTACAAAACGGGACAACAAAATAAGCTATCTCATTACTTTTATTCATACAGGTGAGAATTATTATTTGGTCGTCTATTCGCAAAATAAAAAAGCTATGGCGGAATTAAAGAATATAGAAATGATTGATGGAAATCCGTATATTGTTTGGAAGTATAACCCGGCAAAGCGGGATGGAAAGAACCAAGAAAGAAAAGATTATTTTAAAGAGAATTTTGGTCCGCCCAATCGGCAAATTCCAATTCCAAAGACTTCTTCAGATATAGAATCATTTATTGGTGAGCTTTTTGCTCTCTGTCAAAATCGTCTTGAAGCGGATGATATCGTTGGGGGAAAATAACTTTTGGAAGCATGGGGACGGTTCCATGCTTCCAAAAGCAATTAAGCCGCTGCTAATTAATTGACAGGGGCTTATATCAGGAAAACAAGAATAAAGCGGGTGAAAACAAAGATAAATTTATATAGAGTTCAGGACAAATGAAATTTATTCCACCTGAAGAGAATAAACATCAGATAAAAAAGAAAAGCAAATAAACTAGTTGCCAAAAGGGATAGGCCAAATTGGGAATTAATGATTAATTAAATTCGTTTATAACCCCGATATATCACTTTCCAGCGAAAACGAGCCATAAAAAGGCTCGTCTAACGGATTGAAAGTTGGGTTACAAACCGAATTGTGCTTTGCTTTGTAGTTTGCTGGCTCTTCTTCCTTTTTAGTCGTTTTCTTGTCAGTGTTAGCGGGTTTGCTTGAGGTATCCTCTACCTTTTTAGTATCTGCTTTAGGCTCACTGGTTGTCTTCTCTGTAGAATCGTCTCCGCCATTCGTAGCAATTGCTCCTACAACAATAACAACGATTATCCAAAACCACCATTTCTTAAAGATTGTCTTTTTAGCACTTTCTTTGGCCATTGTAATGCCCCTAATTTTGTCTTGTTTATTTTTACACAGTTAACTGTGTGAAAAACTTGTTTGAATAATAACCATAATTGGGGTCAGTCCTCCGGTGCATTAAAGCTTTAGTTCACCGAGAGACTGACCTCAATGTCTAACTATCAATTGAAGGTATTTCCGCCCTTTTTGTGGATAGATTCCTTCCGTTTGGAACCACTCCCACAGCAGGGTTCCGCTCTTTCGGCCGATTGCGCCGCTCATAATAAGTCCAGGAACGATTAAATGGGTTGGCAAGCCTTTTACGTAAAAGGTTTTATTGGAATTGAACTCTGTTAACACCGTAATCTGGTCAATGATACTAGTCACTTCGAAAAGACTGTCCAAGTGTTTCGTACATTCCTTGAAATTCTGTTCAATTATTTCGGCAGTTTGTAGGGGGCGAAAGCCTTTTTGGTGGATTTGCGGGAAGTCTCTCAAAAAAAGAGTATTCAGCACGTGCTCACAAACTTTCAGGTCAGAAACAGCCTCTTTTGAATACTTATCAACGACTGTAAACCAAGTTGTGCCAACACGCTTATCAAGCCACTGGATAAACATCTTTAATTGGTACAAGAAGGTTTGAATTTGATTTTGGTCGGGGGTAATTCTCATAACATGAGGTAAGTGGGTAAAAATCAGTTCTTCCCAGAACGGTCGTTTGCACTTTTTCCATGTGGATGGGCAAGTATCTTCCAAAACATTGCTCATGAAGTTTGATAAGATTCGGAGAAATTCATTGCGGTTTTGGTCGTAGGGGCGTTCAAGTTTATAGGCAATCATATCCTTCCCATAAAATAAATAGTGTCCTCGGGGCCTCATGTCAAACTCAGCACCTATTTGCAAACTTTTTACCATCTCTTCATGTTCTTTTGGATTTTTAAAATGCTTCATTAATACGTTAACTTGCGGTTTTGACTCATCACAAATATCCTTCGTATTGCCACTATTTTTCATAAATTGGTCAACCTGCTTTCATAGTGATTTGTTTTATTGGAAAAGATTTGAGAGGTTTAAAGGGGAATTTCAGTGGGACTACCCGTATTATATCGCTTCGTTAAAAAAATAAATGGATAATTTATGTAATTTTTGTGAATAACAGGATAGACACAAGTGCACCTTTCAGCACTTTTTTATGGATATGGACGGGGAAAGCTGTATTTATCAAGTATTGCAGCAATTTTAATTAAACGTTTGGTTGAAAGGAAATTTAGCGAAGAATGGTAGATGTGTATCGGTTTGTGGAAGGAAAAAAGCTATGTCTATTGTTAAAACGAAGAGGAGAACAATCCTCTTTTAGGGAATTCTTTAATGATGAAATAATTGACTGAGGATGGATATATTAGGATTAATATCGATGATGATGAGCAAGCATATTTAAAAATACTGTGCGATGAAATACAAATTCACGCCGATTGAGTATCTGCACGCGCTGGCGGCATAGTTTTTTTATGTCTACTTGACAGGGGTATGACCAGAGATGGCTTTTTTTGTTAAATAGAATAAAACGGGGATGTAATCTCGGAGTGAAAGAATCCATTTACAGATATTGGTGAGGAATTGACATGGATATAGGGTTACAATGATTGAAAGTGATTTTTAACAAAAGGGGCATTATTAGTGAAGAGCATTCAAGGCCGATTATTACTCATGCTGCTTGTTTTTATTATCCTTCCGTATTTTCTGTCCGTGCTGTTGATCTATCGACAAACGAAAGAGAATGTGGAACGACACGAGATTGAGAACAGCCATGAACAAATGCAACAGGCATCCGAAGACCTAGAGCAATACTTTGATGACATCGTTAATCTTCCGTATATTTTATATCGTAATCCCGACTTGTTTATGATTTTCGAAAAAGGCTTTGAAAGGTCTCTTTATTCGAACCGACTTGCAGTGGATAGAAGCATGAGAACCTTTTATCTGATGAGGAGCGAAATTCGGCAGATTCGGTTTTACATCGACCAAGAAAAAGACTCTTTTACGGTATATAATGCCATGATCAGTTCCCGTAAACGACAGCTTGATCTATTGAAACAAGCTAATATTCAGAAGCTGATGAACTCTGATTCGAACTTTCTGATCGAACCGCCTCATCGAATTGAAAATTATAATGATACCGCGATTTTGCCACAATCGGACAAAACGATGGTTTTGACGTTTCATTATAAAATCTTGGATGCTCTATCGAAAGAATTTCTTGGGATCATCACGATAGACATTGACTTGGACAAATTCGCTGCAATTTCTAATCGTTTTATTCAAAAAAATAAAGAAACCGTATTGCTTTCTAATTCCGAAGGCCATGTCATCTACGCAAGTGATCAAGCCTTGATAGGCAAGAGCGTTTCAGCCGAATTACAAAAGAGAATCAATGAGTCGACCGGAGGTTCACAAGCCTCAGATGGCAATATTATATTCTCTAGAATGTTATCGGAACCGTTAAATGGGTGGCACTTTGTTAAATTAACCTCAAGTGAAACGTTATTTAAAGATGTGAGAAAAACCACCTATACAAACATCATCGTTGGTATAGTCGTGGTAATTCTAGGCTTGATTATGATAACTATTATTGCATACAAGATTACTCGTCCGATTACGCTACTTAGTCGAAAAGTGCTGAGTATTGAAAAAGGGAATATGAATGCTCCGTTTGACGATAAGAGGGAAGACGAAATCGGCAATCTGGAAAGACATATCAAGGACATGATGGACCGGATTAATCATCATATCGACCGTGAGTACAAACTGGAGATTGAAAACAGGACGAACGAGTACCGGGCACTAAAGTCCCAGATCAATCCGCATTTCTTATACAACACTCTCCAATCCATTGCTGCGGTTGCCTTACTTTCGGAATCTCCGAGAGTATACCAATTGGTCATCTCCTTATCCAAAATGATGCGGTACACCATTCGTGTCGATCAAAGGGCCACGGTTCGGAGTGAAGTAGATTATGTGAAAGCGTATTTGAACCTTCAAGAGGAGCGGTTTCAAACTGATTTAAGTTATTCCATCGATATACCCAAGGCCTTTCTAGATATTTCAGTTCCGAGTATGATTCTACAGCCGCTCGTTGAGAACTTCTTTAAACATTGTTATGAAGTGGGTTACGAGCAATCCTGCTTGCATATTTACGGTGAAATTCGAGACGGATATTTGAATCTGATTGTAGAAAATAACGGCTGCAGTATGACGAATGATGAACTGACAGCTTTAAAAAATAAAATCTACACGATGGATAGCGAAGAGAAATATCCAGTTGAGCATATTGGATTGAAAAACATTCATGACCGCTTGGTTCTTAATTATGATTCGACATCGGGAATTGAACTGGATTCGATGCAGGGCCAAGGGTTTTCTGTGCGACTAGTGATTCTAATCTACCATAAGGAGGATGGAAGTTATGAAAGTTCTTATCGTAGATGACGAGCCCAATGTAAGAAAAATTATTCGTTTTATGGGACAGTGGGAGAAACACGGAATTACTGATATTTTTGAAGCCAGAAATGGTGAAGAAGCAAAGGCCGTGATTGATCGGGAAAGTCCAGAAATCATCATGACAGATGTGAAGATGCCCCACAAAAACGGGATTGAGCTGCTTGAGTGGTTGCACTGCCATTCCTATTCGGGAAAAGTCATTATGATCACAGGGTTTGACGACTATTCTTTCATGCGTAAAGCGATAGAGTACGACAGCTTCGATTATTTGTTGAAGCCAATCGAAGATGAGATGCTTAATGAAGCTTTAACGCGGGCGGTAGAATCCTGGAAAATGGAGGAGGAAGAACGCCGTAATATAAAGTCGGGCTTCTATGAGGAGGTCAAGAGGTTTCGCTTAAACAGGGAGATGACCTTCGCTTGTAACGGGGAAGGATTTGATTTTGAAGAAGTTGCCTTATCTCTTCCGCAAGCGGATGCCTACGATCTGACATTGATTTACTTTTATCAAACCCAGCATTCGGATCACTACCTTCAGCTATTGACGGAGGAGTTAATTCGTTCCAAGTGGGGAAATGTCTATGCCATTCAGAACGATCGAAACCTCTGCGTGATACTTTCTATTCATGGCCAATTCTTCCTGATAGAGGAATGGATTACCCGGCAATGTACTATTCCTATTCGTTTGGTTAGCGGCCTTCCATTGGAATCTTTGGATGAAATCCCGAAATCATTTCAATTTGCACAAAGTGCAATGGCTGAACAAAACTTTAGAGCCATACATCGTTTGACGGATTTGGATGATGCCAAGCGCATGAATGACATTGTTACTTTTGTAAATGAACATTATATGGATGAGTTGAGCTTGGACATGCTGGCAACGCGGTTCTTCCTGAGTCGCGAACATATCTCACGACGATTCAAGCAAGAAATAGGGGTGACCCTATCAAGCTACGTTATTGAATTAAGAATTAATCAAGCCAAACAGTGGTTATGCCAATCGGACGAGAAAATGTACTCGATTGCATTAAAGCTCGGTTATCAGGATGAACATTACTTTTCGAAGTTATTTAAGAAAGTTGTTGGGTTGACACCTCTTGAATATCGGAATGATGAACATAATAGGTAAATAAAAGTCTTGAAATAGATAGCTTCATAAAAATGGTGAATGTATGGGGGGAATCATGAAAACTATGGGTTATCAATGGCTTTTAGCCGGGCTGCTTACCTTATCGCTATCTGCTTGCGGGGCGGACAATCTTCCGATAATGGAAACAGATCCCAAAGCTACGGATCAGAAAATCACTTTGGAAGTGCTTAATCCTAAAGTCGAGATTTCCACACAGTTCGAGCAGATGGTGAAGGAATACGAAAAGGAAAATCCGCATGTAAAAATCAATATATTAACCTATGGCGGAGGGGCAAACTACCTCGCCGAATTGAAAACAAGATTTGCAGCAAACAAAGGTCCCGATATCTTTCCTAACGGTGGATACGAAGATGCGATAGCCTGGAAGAGGTACCTGGAGGATTTGTCTGATCAGCCATGGGTGAAAAATGTATATGATGCGGCGCTTGAGCCGATGACAATGGACGGAAAAATTTATGGGATGCCTATAAATTTGGAAGGTTACGGATTTATATACAATAAGGATTTATTCGCAAAGGCCGGCATCGATACACTTCCAAAAACGCTTACCGAATTAAAGATAGCGGCGGAAAAGTTGCATTCCGCAGGTATTACCCCCTTTTCGGTCGGGTATTCAGACAGTTGGTTTTTCGTTCTACTATTGAATATTGTTTTTGCCCAGCAAGAAGACCCGGATGCTTTTATACAGGCATTAAACGACGGGACGGAAACAATTAAAGGGAACAAAAAGTTCGAAGATCTCATCCGTTTGCTGGATTTGACTATTCAATACGGCAATAAAGATTTTCTGACCACCGACTATAATACCGAAGTCACTTTGTTTGCAACCGGTAAAGCGGCGATCCTTAAACAAGGGAATTGGGTTCAATCCAAGATTGATACGATAACGCCGAATATGAATATTGGTTTTTTGCCTATCCCAATTAATGATGATCCTAGAAACGATGCCTTGGCGGTAGGAG